>JAYUEJ010000618.1:0-11925 GCA_043739265.1 Rhodopila sp.
AACCAAAACGACCACGCGCTCAACGCGCATGATTATATTGGACCATAAACCCCAACAAACCGTCCGTCATCCGCGGTTATAAAGACGCGGTGCCACAACAACGAACGCCGCTTCCATTCGCGACGTAACCTCAAACCGGGTCCGCCAACTCCCCCAACATCTCCGCCGCCGCCGGATGCCCACCCTCCGCGGCGCGACGTACCCAGGCCAGCCCCGCCATCCAATCCGGTGCAGCCCCGATTCCCTGCGTCAGGCACAGACCCAAATCATATTGCGCCGCCGCATCGCCGGCCAACGCATCCGCGCGCAACCACTCCACCACCGCGCGCCGGTCGTCCTCCCCCACAAGACCGGTCAGCGCCAGGCGCACCATATCCGCACGCGCCGCCGCCTCCCCGCCATCGCCCGCCACCCGCAGCCAGTGCGCCGCGTCCGCGATATCCAACGGCACGCCCGAACCCAGCAGCAACAGGCGCCCGAGAACCCGCGCCGCGCCCGCATGCCCACCCTCGGCCGCGCGACGCAGCCACACCGCCGCTTCGGCATGGTTCGCCGGCAGCCCGCCCGTGCGGATATACAGGGAGCCGACAACCGCCGCGGCCTGAGCATCTCCCGCCAGCGCCGCCCGCCGCAGCCAGGTTTCCGCGGTGAACAGGTCGCAGGCGATGCCACGCCCATGCATCAAGGCGAAACCGTAACGAACCTGCGCCGGCGCATACCCCAGACAAGCCGCGTCCTTATAGCTGGCCGCCGCCGCCTCAAAATCGACTGTCCCGGCCGCTCCGCTCTCCGCCAGCATCCCCAGCAGGTGATGAGCCACCGCGACACCATCCGCTGCGGCCGAGCGCAACAACGGCATGGCCTGTTCCGCCCCGTTTTGGCCCCCCTGCCGCAACAGGATCGTCGCCAGACCGAGCTGGCCCCGAGACCAGCCGGCCTCGGCCGCCTCGCGATACAGTCGATCGCCCGCCGCCCGGTCGCGCCGGTCCTCCGGCCCGTCGGTCAGGATAAACGCCAGCAGCGCCTTCGCCTCCACCGATCCGGCCGCGATCGCGCGCCGGCACCAGTATTCGGCGCTATCGTAATCCGGCTCCGCAGAGCCCCCATCCCACAGCCCGGCGCGATCGAAGAGGCCGTATCCGCCCCGACCCGTGACTCCCCGCGGCGCCAGCGCGCCAGGCTGCACTCCCCGCGGCGCCAGCGCGCCAAGTTGAACTCCCTGCAGCGCCAGCGCGCCAAGTTGGGTCTGCGCCGCGACCTCCCCCGCCTCCGCTGCCCGTCCCATCCACCGCAGCGCCTCCCCGACGCTGGGCGGCACCCCCAGTCCCAAAAGATAGCAGCGCCCGAGTCGGTAGCAGGCCTCCGGCAGACCCGCCCTGGCGGCACGGGCGAAGAACGGAAAGGCGTCGCAATTTGCATCCCGGTCCGCCAACGCCTTCGCTCGGGCCAACGCCTTTGCTCGGGAAATCCGAACCGCCGGCACGCCAACGGCGGTCAGCATTGTGTTTAGCCACGGGGGGAAACTGGTCATGCCGCCATCCTGCACACCAACCGTTAAGGTCCGGTTAATCGGCGGCGAGTGCAAAAAAATCGTCCGACGTTAACGTTTGGGTAACCTTCCTGCGTCATGGTCACGCCGGGCCGAAAAAATTTCGCCTTCACCAAAAGCGGTGAACTCGATCCCTGGAATTTTTTTGGAGCCCCCAAATGCCCATCACCGACCTGTCGCCGTCACAAATCGCCAATCTGCCAACCAGCACCATCGCGGCGCTGACCACCGCACAGATCGTCGCACTGACCACGGCCCAGATCGGCGGGCTGACCTCCGCGCAGATCGCGGCGCTGACCACGGCAGAGGCCGCGGCACTCACCACCGCGCAGGCCGCCGCGCTGACCACCCGGGCGCTGGCCGGGCTTGGCTCCATTCAGATGACCGCCCTGGCACCGGCCGACGTGGCGGCTTTCAGGACGTCGCAGATACCCGCACTGACCACAGCCGCCATTGCCGCGCTGACCACCGCGGAAGTCGCCGCGTTGACCACCGCACAGGCTATCGCGCTGGGGTCCGCCCAGATCGCCGCCCTGACAACGGCGCAGATCGCCGCGTTGACCACCGGCCAGCTCGTCGCGCTGGTGTCGGCCCAGGTCAAGGCCCTCAATTCCGCCCAGATCGCCGCGTTGACTACCGCCCAGATCGCCGCGCTGACCACGGCGCAGGTGGCGTTGCTGTCGGCGGCGCAGGTCGCCGCTTTGACCACGACCGAGGCCGGAGCGATCACCACCGCGCAGGCCGCCGCCCTGTCCACCGCCGGGATCTCCGGACTGGGGTCGGCGCAGATCGGTGCGATGGCATCCGCCGACATCCTTGCGTTCACCACGACGCAGACGCCGGCCCTGACAACCGCCGCCCTCACTGCCCTGACAACCGCCGAAACCGCCGCGCTCGGCACCGCCAACGTATTGGCGCTGACCACCATACAGGTCGCCGCGTTGACCACCGCCCAGATCGCCGCGCTGACCACGGCACAGGTCGTTGCCCTCGGCACCCGCCAGGTCAAGGCCCTCGGTACCGCTCAGGTCGCCGCGCTGACCACCGCCCAGGTAGCCGCTTTCACCACCGGTCAGGCCGCCGCGTTCAGCGCCAGACAGATCGGAGCGTTGACCACCACCCAGGCCGCTGCCATCACCACCGCCCAGGCCGCCGCCCTGTCCACCGCCGGCATCACCGGACTGGGATCGGCCGACATCGTGGCCTTGGCGTCGGGCGACATCGCCGCCTTCGCCACGAACCAGATTCCGGCTCTGTCCACCGCCGCCGTCGCCGCCCTGACGACGGCCGAGACCGCCGCCCTGACCACCGCCCAGGTCGCCGCACTGGCGGCCGCCCAGGTTGCCGCGCTGACCACGGCACAGATCGCTGCCCTGACCACCGCCCAGGCCGCCGCCCTGACCACAACCGAGGTCAAGGCGCTGACTACGGCGCAGATCGCCGCCCTGACCACCGCACAGGTCGCCGCGTTGACCACCGCGCAGGCCGCCGTACTGACATCGACCCAGGTCGCCGCGCTGACCACCACCGATGCCGGTGCGATCACCACCGCGCAGGCCGCTGCGTTGTCCACCGCCGGCATCGCCGGTCTGGGGTCGGCCGCCATCGCCGCCATGGCACCGGCCGACATCGCCGCCTTCACCACGGTTCATATCCCGGCCCTGTCCACCGCCGCGATCGCGGCCCTGACCACGGCGGAAATAGCGGCATTGACCACCGCCCGGGTCGCCGCCCTGCGGCCTTTCCAGATCGTCGCGCTGACCTCCGCGCAGATCGCCGCGCTGACGACCGCGCAGATCGCCGCCCTGACCACCGCACAGGTCAAGGCGCTGACCACGGCACAGATCGCCGCCCTGACCACCGCACAGATCGTCGCCCTGACCACGGCACAGGTCCCCGTGCTGTCGTCCGCCCAAACCGGCGCGCTGACCACAACCGAGGCTGGCGCCATCACCACCGCACAGGCCGCCGCACTGTCCAACGCCGGCGTCAGCGGCCTGGGAACCGCCAGTATCGTCGCCATGGCATCGGCCGACATCGCCGCCCTCACCACGGCAGAGATACCGGCCCTGTCCACCGCCGCGATCGGCGCCCTGACCACGGCCGAAACCGCGGCCCTGACAACCGCCCAGATCACGGCGTTCACCGCAGCGCAGGTTGCCGCCCTCACCACCGCGCAGATCGCCGCGCTGACTACCGCGCAGATCGTGGCGGTCGTAAACGCCGACGTGAAAGCGCTGACCACCGCGCAGATCGCGGCATTGACCACCGCGCAGGTGGCCGCTTTAACCACAACCCAGGCTGCGGTGCTGTCATCGACGCAGATTGGCGCCCTGACCACGACCGACGCGGGTGCGATCACCACCGCGCAGGCCGCCGCCCTGTCCAACCGCGGCATTGCCGGGCTGACTTCAGCCGACATCGCCGCCCTGGCCTCGGGCGATATCGCCGCTTTCACCACGACCCAAATCCCGGCCCTGTCCACCGCCGCCATTGCCGCCCTGACCACGGCGGAGACCGCGGCGCTGACAACCGCCCAAATCGCCGCGCTGACCTCGAAGCAGGTCGCCGCCCTGACCACCGCACAGATCGCCGCCCTCACCACCGCCCAGGTCGCTGCCCTGACCACAGTGGAGGTCAAGGCGCTGACCACCGCGCAGGTCGCCGCCCTATCGACCGCGCAGGTCGTCGCCCTGACCACGGCACAGGTTCCCGTGCTGTCCTCCGCCCAGACTGGCGCGCTGACCTCAACCGAGGCTGGCGCCCTCACCACCGCCCAGGCCGCCGTTCTGTCCACCGCCGGCATCGCCGGGCTGAATTCCGACGACATCGTGGCCTTGGCCTCGGCCGACATCGCCGCCTTCACCACGGCTCAAATGCCGGCCCTGTCCACCGCCGCGATCAGCGCCCTGACGACGGCCGAGACCGCGGCCCTGACGACCGCCCAGACCGCTTCCCTGACCACGGCACAGACCGCCGCCCTCACCACCGCGCAGGTTGCCGCCCTGACCACCGCGCAGGTCGTCGCCCTGACCACGGCCGAGGTCAAGGCCCTGACCACCGCGCAGGTCGCCGCCCTCACCACCGCGCAGGTCGTCGCCCTGACGACAGCGCAGGCAGCCGTCCTGTCCGCTGCCCAAACCGGCGCCCTGACGACGACCCAGGCTGGTGCGATCACCACCGCCCAGGCCGCAATCCTGTCCACCGCCGGCATCGCCGGGCTGACTTCCGCCGACATCGTGGCCCTGGCCTCGGGCGACATCGCCGCCTTCACCACCGCTCAAATGCCGGCCCTGTCCACCGCTGCGATCACCGCCCTGACCACGGCCGAGACCGCTTCCCTGACAACCGCGCAGGTCGCCGCCCTGACAACCGCCCAGGCCGCCGCCCTGACAACCGCGCAAATCGCCGCCCTCACCACCGGTCAGGTCGTCGCCATGACCACCGCGCAAATCAAGGCACTGGGCACGTCCCAAATCGCCGCGTTGACCACCGCACAGGTCGCCGGCCTGACCACGTTGCAGGTGACCGTGCTGTCCTCGGCGCAGATCGGCGCCCTGACCACCACCGAAGCGGGGGCGATTACCGCCGCCCAGGCCGCCGTCCTGTCCACCGCCGGCATCGCCGCGCTGAGTTCCGCCGACATCGTGGCCATGGCCTCGGCCGACATCGCGGCTTTCACCGCCAGTCAAATCCCGGCCTTGTCCACCGCTGCGATCGTTGCCCTGACCATTGCTGAAACCGTGGCGTTGACCACCGCCCGGGTCGCCGTCCTGACAACCGCGCAGGCGACCGCCCTGACCACCGCCCAGGTCGCCGCGCTGACCACCGCACAGACCGCCGCCCTGGCAACCGCCGACGTGAAAGCCTTGACCACCAGTCAGATCGCCGCCTTGACCACCGCCCAGGTCGCCGGGCTGACGCCGGCACAGGCCGCAGCGCTGACATCGGGTCAGATCGCCGCCCTGACCACCGCCGAAGCCGGCGCCATCACGACCGCGCAGGCCGCCGCGCTGTCGTCGTCCGCCGTCACCGGCCTGGGATCTGCCCAGTTCGCCGCACTGACCGCCGCGGCCGTGCTGGCGCTAACGACGGCCGCATTCGCTGCCCTGGGCACCGATGCGATCGCCGCCCTGACCACAGCCGAGACCGCCGCCCTGTCCACCGCCGACATCATGGCGATGTCCAGCCGGCAGGTCGTCGCGCTGACGACGGCGGACGTCGTCGCCCTGACGACCGCTCAGATGGTCGCGCTGACCACCAGCCAGATCCCGGCTTTCAGCACCAGCCAGATCCCGGCCTTGTCCACCGCCCAACTCAACGCCCTGTCCAACGCCCAGGTTGGCGCCTTCACCACCACGCAGCTTAGCGTCATGACGTCAACCCAGATCGCCGCGCTGTGATACCAATGGGCGGTGAAACGGGGGGGCTCCGTCGCCTTCCCGTCTCGTTGGATTATCAGGCTCGCTTGGCCGCCCGGCCAAGGCCGCCGTAAAGATCCAGCATGCGGCCCTGCCATGCCGACACCGGATCGTCGGAGTCCAGTAACTCAAAGCCGCCGGCGCAACGCGGCCACATCAGCGTTCCCGCAACGATGTGGTCGGCGTAGCTCGGCGCCGGTCCGCCCAGCCATGGTTGACGCCGCAACACCAGACGGATCGGCAGCAGCGTGTCGCGGAACGCCGCCAGCCGACCTTCGCGTCCATCCTGCACCGCCTCCAGGCTTTCGCCAAAGCGCGCTTCGCGGCTGGAGCGGAAATAGGCACGATCCCGCGGGTCGATCATATCGAGCATATCGCGCACGATAAACCGGGCGATGCCGCCGACCAGCACCGCGTCGGTCCATGCATTCACGAACAGCGCGTGGGCACGCCCGGTCACGCCGCCGAACAGCGTTGGCGTCGGAACCTGCTCCTCCAGGTATTCGGCGATCGTCCAGCTATCGGACACCACCCTTCCCTCGTCCTGGATTACCGGCACCTTGCCCTGGCCGGAGAACGCGATCGCCGCGCCGTCGGAGAACCGCCAGGGCACGGTTTCCACCGGCAGCCCCTTGTGCGCGAGCGCGAAGCGGGTCCGCCAGCAATACGGGCTGAACCGCACATCCGGGTCGGCCCCGGCGAGGTCATGCAGTACGATGCTCATCGCACATCATCACCGCGAACCGGCGCACCCGTCCAGATGCATGGCAGCGCCGGTCGGCCTGTCCCGGCCATGAGGGGACGCGCCCCTTACTCGTTAACCGGCCTGGCGGCGAAGGATCGTGGCCCCGGCGTAGCGCGCGGCATCACCGAGTTGCTGCTCGATACGGATGAGCTGGTTGTATTTCGCGGTGCGGTCGCTGCGCGCCAGGCTGCCGGTCTTGATTTGGCCGCAGTTGGTGGCGACCGCGAGGTCGGCGATGGTGGAATCCTCGGTTTCGCCGGACCGGTGGCTCATGACCGCTTTCCAACCGGCGCGATGGGCGAGTTCGACGGTTTCCAGGGTTTCCGACAGGGTGCCAATCTGGTTCACCTTGATCAGGATGGCGTTGGCCGATCCCTGTTCGATGCCGCGGCGCAGGCGTTCGGGGTTGGTCACGAACAGGTCGTCGCCGACCAGTTGCACGGTTTTACCGATGGTGTCGGTGAGCAGTTTCCAGGTTTCCCAGTCGTCTTCGGAACAGCCGTCCTCGATCGAGACGATCGGGTAGCGGGCACAAAGGTCGGCGTAGTAGCGGACGATGCCCTCGGAATCGAGGATTTTGCCCTCGCCTTCCAGGTGATATTTGCCGTCCTTGAAAAACTCGGTGGAGGCCGGGTCCAGCGCGAAGGTGATGTCCTCACCGATGCGGTAGCCGGCCTTTTCGACCGCCTTGGCGATGAAGGACAAGGCTTCGTCGGCGGATTTCAGGTTGGGGGCGAAGCCGCCCTCATCGCCGACATTGGTGTTATGGCCGGCATCGTGCAGGCCCTTTTTCAGCATCTGGAAGATTTCCGACCCCATGCGCACGGCCTCGGCCAGGGTGGGGGCGGAGATCGGCTGGATCATGAACTCCTGGATGTCGATCGGATTGTCGGCGTGCTTGCCGCCGTTGATGATGTTCATCATCGGCACCGGCAGGGTACGGGCGTAGGCGCCGCCGATGTAGCGATACAGCGGCTGGCCCTGGTCGGACGCGGCCGCCTTGGCGACGGCCAGGGACACGCCGAGGATCGCGTTGGCGCCCAGGCGTCCCTTGTTCGGGGTGCCGTCCAGGTCGATCATGATGGTGTCGATGGTCACCTGTTCGGTGGCGTCGATGCCGCCGATGGCCTCCAGGATTTCGCCCTCGACGTTGGCGACCGCCGTCAGCACGCCCTTGCCGCCGAAGCGGGATGTGTCGCCGTCCCGCAATTCCACCGCCTCATGCGCGCCGGTGGAGGCGCCGGAGGGGACCGCGGCGCGTCCCATGGCGCCGGATTCGAGGACGACATCTACCTCGATCGTCGGGTTGCCGCGGCTGTCGAGGATTTCGCGTGCGGTGATGTCGGCGATCGCGGCCATGTCGGGTGTCTCCGGTGTATTGGGGCGGGCGGTGCCTAACATTTTGGATGCGAGGTGGCCAGCCCGCCCGCTCCAGCTCGCCGCTCGGGGTTTCGCTGGGCAATCGCAATTGGGATCACGTCCGCGCGGACGTGATCTGTTGTTAGGCAATAGGCCTGTCGCCTGGCGTTACCGCCGCCGATCGTCGATGTGCCGATGCCTTATCGTCCCGGTGGTTTCACACACTGAACTCGATCGTCACGCCGAACGCCTCCGCCGCCGGAACCAGCACGCTGGTGCCGATCCGATCCCACCCACGGATACCGCCGGATTCCAACGCCGTTTCCACCGAGTCCAATGAAACGGTGCGAATCGTCAGCGCCGCCATATAGTCCCGCCGCCCCCGGCTGTCGGGCGCCGCGCCGCCAAACATTTCCCACAGCGCCGCGGGGGTCACCACATCGAACCGCGACAGTCCCACAATCAACGAGCATCCATCGTCCGTCGCTCGGACCGAATGCCGGCCGAACATGTCGGCGAACAATGCGCCCAAAGTGTCAGGCTGTTCAGCTGCGATCACCGCACGCGCGATGCCAACCGCACCGTTGGCATGGCGCCGCCATTCGTCTCGCCACACCAGCGAGCGGGTCAAATGCTGGCAAAAATAAAATCGCCCGGCCGGCGACACCGACCGCGGCAACCGGGTGGTGCGGAAGACGGCATCGCGGGTTTCGCCCTCGGCATCCCCGCCGCCGATCGTCACCGGCCGGGAGAATTGTTGTGGCGCGTCGATCGGCACTTCATTCCGCCGCAATGCCTGATAGGTCGCGGTGGCGTCCTCCGATCCGAACACCAGGCCATCCAGGCCGAACGGCGCGGCCATGATCTCCGGCCGGCTGTCATCGCCCGGTTTGGCGGCGATCAGTTCCAGATAGTCGGTGCCGAATATCGCCAGATGGTTCATCGAACCCAACGTGTGATAACCGCGCGGCGTCAGGGTAAAGCCGAGCCGGCGGTAGGTGTCCGCGGCGTGGTCGATACGGTCGCGGGCGTTGACCACGACATGGTCGAGCGTGGGCACCGGAAAGTCGGTCAGCATGCAGGATAATCCCAATCGTAGAGGCCCCGGTTCGGCGGGCGGACCCATCGTTGGCCAAATTCGACGCAACCGGCAAGGGTTATGCGGCTGAAGCCCATATCCATAAACGCGTATGCAGCCGAATGGCTGGCGATGCCCGCGCAAGGGTGGTGGTCCGGCGGGTCATTCCTGCCCGCCCAAACCCTGTGGAAACGCGATCTGGCGCAGGAAATCGGCCGAGTAATCGATTTCCTCCGGCCACGTCAGGCCGGCCCCGGCCGGCAGCGCGATCATCGTCGCGACAAAATAATCTCCGTCGCGCAGGGGCGTGAACCAACCGCCCCGGTCGATCACCGGCAGAAAATCGAGCACCCCGCGCACCCCGTCCGACCAGGTGATCGTAAGGGTATGATCGGGATGCGCGATCGCGCCGGTGATTTCGAACAGTGACACCGGACCAGCCCGCATCACTCGGTCAGCCGGGTGATGCGTCCGGCGGTCATGCCACCGTCGATCACCAGTTCCGATCCCGTCATGTGGCTGGACATATCCGACGCCAGGAACAGGATTCCATCGGCGATTTCCGATGCCTCGCCGGCTTTGCCCAGCGGCACAGTCGTTTCGGCAACAGTGTAGGGATCGATGGGGCGGTTGGACCCGCCCGGTATTTTGTTCCAGATCGGCGTCGCGATGATACCGGGGTGCACCGAGTTCACCCGGATGCCATCGCCCGCCTGGGCACATTCCATCGCCATCGATTTGGCGAACAGCCGGACCGCGCCCTTGGTGGCGCTGTAGCCGGCCAGGCCGGCCGATCCACGCAGCCCGGCGACCGACGACAGCATCACGATCGACCCGCCATTGCCCGCTCGGCGCATCGCCGGAATACAATACTTTACAGAAAGAAATACGCCATCGACGTTGATCGCCATCTGCCGGCGCCAATCCTTCAGCGACATGTCGATGGCGCTGCCCATAATGCCGATGCCGGCATTCGCCACCATGATGTCCAGACGGCCGAATGCCTCGGCCGCCGCGATGACCGCCGGCCAGCCGTCCTCCTCGGCGACATCGTGGTGCAGGTAGGTGCCGCCGATCTCGTTGGCCAATGCCGCTCCGGCGGCGTCGTCGATGTCGGTCAGCACGAGTCTCGCCCCCTCACGCGCCAAAGTCCGAGCGGTCGCGGCGCCGATGCCGGATGCCGCGCCTGTTATGATGCCGACTTTTCCATCCAATAGGGCCATCGTTTCCTCCATTCCCAGTTTCCGGAATGGATTATCCCCCTCCCGGGTGCGGCTTCCAAGAGGGGGGCCAGGAGCCATCGCATTTGAACGGTCGTCGGTTCAGGACACCGCGAGCGCGGGGTCGGTGTGACGGATCGTGGGTTTGAAAGTCCGGCTGCCTGAAGCGGGGTCGTGCTGAGTGAATCGCATCGTGCGAAGCGGCATTCCGTGATTTTCGTTCTTTTATCGTGTTAGAACTAATATTACCTTGTAAATAACGATTACAAAAATGTCATTACGCCGACATGCAGAGCGTGTATGGGCAGCAGCACAGGCAGTTAAACCCAAATCATCGCAAATATTTTACAGTGATCTTACAAATGATGGAGCGGAGCCAAGGATCGAACCATTCTGACCGGGCGCGCCGGGGCTCTGTTTAGCGTTCTTTTCCGCGTATTTGCGTTTCGATACTTTGTCGCCGGCCTGTTCCGACCCGGCCATGGACGAACCGGCAGTGATCGCGCCATACCGCCACGGGTCATGGCGCGACACGCGGTCCGGCGGATTTCGTCGCCTCTAAGCCGCCTTGCGCTGCTTCGGCCATCGCGCTGCAACCTTGGGCAGCACCTCGTCCACCAGCCGTTTCGTCTGCGCCAGCATATCCGCATCCCCTTGGGCGACCGGGCGCAGGATAAACTTCGAAGCGCCGGCTGCGACATAGTCGCTTAACCGTTGCAGAATCACTTCCGCATCGCCCATCGCGAACAGATCGCGCGGGTCCTGTCCGGTCCGAGCTTTATACTGCTCCATTACTTTCGAAACCCCCGGATCGTCCGGCCCGCCGAAGCGAAACGCGAAGGCGGCCCCGTAATGATCTTCGTCGATCGTCCGTCCTGTTTCCACCAAAGCGGCCTTGATCCCGGCAATGACCGAACCCACTGTCTCCGGCGTCTCCGCCCCCGCCTGCCACCCGGTTCCGACGCGCGCCGTCCGCCTGATCGCGGCCTCGGACGACCCGCCGATCCACATCGGCAGATCGGGCTGCACCGGCACCGGGGCGATCGAGGCTTTCGTCAGTTTGAAATGCCGCCCGGCGTAATCCAAAACCTCCCCGGACCAAAGCCGGCTGATGATCTCCAGCGCCTCATCGGTTTTGCGCCCGCGCGTGGTGGTATCCAGGTGCATCGCCGTCCACTCCGCGCCGCGCGGACTGCCGATGCCGAAGCCGGGCAGCAGGCGTCCGCCGGACAGCACGTCGATAGTGGCGCATTGCTTGGCCAGCAGCACCGGCTCGCGCAGTGCCACCGAAACGACATTGACTCCGAACTTGATCCGCCGCGTTCGCCCGGCGATGGCGGCCAGGGTGGTCATGCACTCCAGGATCGGAGTCCGGCTGACGATGCGATCGGTCTGCCAGATCGAATCCAGGCCGCCGTACTCGCACAGATCGACCCAGCGCCAGAAACCCTCGGCGGTTTCGAACGGGTATTCCATGATGCCGACGCCAACCGCGATGTTGCGTGCCATTCCTGGCCTCCCTGATCCTGACCGGGGAATGCTCCCGCGATTGA
>JAYUEJ010000619.1:0-3957 GCA_043739265.1 Rhodopila sp.
GTCGTCGTATGGCTGTCCGGTGTCTTGCCGTTGTTTTTTGGAGTGGGTGTCAGGCCAGTTTTTTTTGCACGGAGACAGCGCGAGGGCCGCGAAGGGCCACTGAGAAACCGCCGCCTCCGACGCAGTGGCGCCACCGGCGGCGCCATAAAATGCGTCCAACAACCTCGGACCGCTGTTTCAACCCCCCGCTGCGCCAATTCACCGCGATCGCCAATCCAAAATCGCGGGCCGTCCCGTCCCGCAGTGCAAGCACAGCGATTCTCAGTGGTCTTCGTGAGCCTCCGGCTTGCCTCCGTGTTAAAACTGAAAACCGAATGAACGAACGCGCGATTTGCACGCTCCCCCCGGCCGGGACACCACGCTTGTCACCCCGCCCGGGCGGCGATCGTGCATTGATAAAGTCTGATACAGACCAGGTGGCTCGCTCATAAATTCATTGCAAAATACGGCCTAATTCGGCCCATCTGGCGCGACGTCCTCCGCCGGTCGTCACGCACAGAACGGTGCATCCTGCGAGAATTGCCTGGTTCACCCGATTGCCCTGGCCGGACATTCATCCCGGCTTGCCCTTCGCCGCGCAAACCCTTACTCAGCCGCCCGAACCTGAACCCTGATGGAGGCCGCCATGGCGACCGAGCGCACATTTTCTATTATCAAGCCGGATGCGACGCGCCGGAACCTGACCGGCAAGGTCAATGCCGTGCTGGAAGCGGCCGGTCTGCGGATCGTTGCCCAGAAGCGCATCCACATGACGCTGGCCCAGGCCGAGGCGTTCTATGGCGTCCATGCGGCGCGGCCGTTCTTCCGCGACCTGGTGACGTTCATGATCTCTGGTCCCGTCGTCGTGCAGGTGCTGGAAGGCGAGAACGCCGTCGCGCGCCATCGCGATGTGATGGGCGCCACCAATCCGGCCAACGCCGAAGCCGGCACGATTCGCAAACTGTTTGCCGAGAGCATCGAAGCCAACTCCGTCCACGGGTCGGACAGCGCCGAGAACGCCGCGACCGAGATCGCCTATTTCTTCGCCGGAACCGAGCTCGTCGGGTAATGCAAACAACCTCCCGGGATTGGATCGCGCTGGCGGGACGCATTCTTATGAGTGCGATTTTCATCCATGGGGGGGTGATGAAGGCGCTGGCGCCGGCGGCGACCATGGGATACTTGGCGAAGCAGGGCCTGCCGATGCTGGGCGCCGCCTATGCCTTGACCTTGATGGTCGAGATCGGCGTCGGCGTCTTGTTTCTCGTCGGCTTCAAGGCGCGTTTGACCGCCCTGATCCTGGCGGTCTGGTGCATCGCGACCGGGATGGTGGCACATTATCACCCGGAAAGCCGGGAACAGATGATCCACTTCTTCAAGAACGTCGGTATGGCGGGCGGCTTTCTGCAAGTCGTCGCGTATGGTGCCGGCCGGCTAAGCATCGACCGCGGATAGACGGCCGTGGCGGGCAAGCGGATCCTGCTGGCCGCGGAATTCCTGCGCGGCGGCGCGACCGTTGCCCGATTGCTGCCGCTGGCCGTGGCGCTGGCCGATCGGGGTCACGATGTGACTCTGGCGGTGCCACCCGCGTTGACCGCCACCATTGCCGGTTCGGGGTTTCCGTTGGTGGATGCCCCGCGTTGGACGCTGCCGCCGCCGTCCGGGTTTGTTGCGATTTCGTATGCCGATGTGTTGATGCATGGCGGATGGGCCTCCACCGATGCGTTGCGAGGGTTGATGGACGGTTGGCGGTCTGTGCTGGACCAAACCACGCCGGACCTGCTGATCGCCGATTTCGCGCCAACGGCGATGCTGGCGGCGCGCGTCGCCGGTGTTGCGACGGCGGCCGTTGGCGATGGGTTCAGCCTGCCGCCGGTGACCTCGCCCTTGACCGCGCCGTTGGCCGCGCCGTTGACCGCGCCGTTGCCGACCATGCGGCCGTGGGCGGAAATTGCCCCGGACGCTTTGGCCAGTGTGGAGGGCCGTGTCCTGGCGGTGGTCAATGCTCGGTTGGGCGCACTGCACGCAATGGAACTGCGCCGGCTGCAGGATTTGTTCGATTCGGTGCCGGTGTTTTTATGCACGTTTCCGGAACTCGATCACTACCCGGATCGGCAGGCTGGCGTTTGGTATGGTGAGGTGTTCGCCCCGTCGCGCGGGCCGGTTGGAGTTTGGCCGGCTGGCACGGGGGACAGAGTTTATGTCGATCTCGATCCCCGCCATCCCGCACTGGGGCCAATCGTGGATGCGCTGGATCGGTTGATGCTGCCGACGTTGGTGCAGGCGGCGGCGGGCATGGCGGCAGGACGGGCGGATGCGATCGAGCGGGCCTTGATCCAGGTTACGACGACGACCAACCGGGCCTCGGTGCTGTCGGGATGCGATATCGTGATCTGCCAGGGGCATGAGGTCGCCGTGCCGGCGCTGCTGGCGGGCAAGCCGTTGCTGATGCTGCCGGTTTTCGTCGAGCAGATGATGACGTTGCACCGGTTGGCGAAGCAGGGCCTGGCGCACGGTGTCGAGCCGAATGCCGATGCGGCCGCGATCGATGCGGCGGTGCGCCGGCTGATCGACGATCGCGCCTGCCGGAAGCGGGCGGTGAATTTTGCTCGGCGTTATGAGGGGTACCGGCCCGGGATCGCGATCGATGCCGTCGCCGACGCGATCGATGAGCTTTTCGTTGTGGAGGGATACGCATGACCGGAATCGTCGATCGCGAGGGATATCGCTATATTCCCGGCCCGTTCCAATACTCGGCTGGCGTGGCCGCGTTGGCGGGCTATGCCATTGAGCGCGTGCGCTTCGCCGACCCGGTTCCCTTGGCCGAGGGATTCCGTCGTATCGAGGCTTTCCTGGGCGCCGCCGGGCTTCCATTGACGGCGTTTTGTGCCTGCGAACTCCGTTCTCCGGCGCCATTCACCGATGCGGGGTTCATCGCGTTCAACCGGGACTACGTTGGCACGCTTGAACGCTGGGGGATTGTCGCGAACGACTGTAACCCGGTGGCTCGGAGCAATGTGTGTCCGGAGATCGACCCGCCCGGCACGCCGGGTTTTCATGCGTTCTGCTATGTGACTGCGGTGGCGGACGCGCCGCATTCCTTCGTCTGTGCCGGCAGCGGGGAGGCGCAGGAGGGTGCGGGTGCGTATCGCGATAAGACCGTCCGGTATGGCGAGACCGCACCGGATGCGATCGAGGAGAAGGCGCGGTTCGTGCTGCGGGTCATGGAGACGCGCATGGCGGCGCTTGGTGGAGGCTGGGGTTCGACAACGGCGGTGCAGGCTTACACGGTGCATGACCTGTATCCCTTCCTGGGGCGCGCGATCGTTGCCCGAGGGGCTGCTCGGCACGGTTTGACCTGGCAGTTCTGCCGGCCACCGGTGATTGGCCTGGAATTTGAGATGGATTGCCGAGCGGTGGCTTTGGAGCGGGTGCTTCGGGTCTGAGGAGGGCGGACCTGGAGCATGGTGACCACCGGCTTTATGGGCGGGGTAATGGGGTGACGTGCATCGGGCGGAGCTAACTCCAGGCTCGACTTTCCACAATTTCCCGGCACGGGCGGCCCTGCCTTAACCCATTGCATATCCTCGGCCGCGATCAGCCGGAGCGGGTGCGGCCACTTTGCCCGGCATGGAATTGACGCGTATCCTGGCGAGTGGTGACACCGTGGTCAATGTGGCCGGCCGTAACAAGCGACGCATGGAGTTGCGGAGTCGCTCCAGCAAAAATGCCGAAAGTCGCGCTTAGGCGTTTTGGCGGATTGGGAACGGCCCCGCTGGTCCTGGCCGGACGGGCGATCGTGCGCGCGACGCACGGTGCCGGCCACTTGCGGCCGTTACGGACTGGATCCGCGGCTTTTTTTTGAAGGCAGATGAACGCCGATGAACGCCGATGAACGCCGATCAGGGGGATATCGGGCGCCGTCGCCGGGCGAATGGGTGTGGGTTGGATGAACCGGCCATTGGCCTCTCGGACGGT
>JAYUEJ010000620.1:0-3949 GCA_043739265.1 Rhodopila sp.
AGCACGATGGCAAGCAAGCCGAGGCAGACCGTGGCGATCTTCGACACCCGCATCTCTTCCTGTTCGTTTGCCTTGCCCTTGCGGACGACGGTGGCGAACAGGTCATGGCTGATGGCCGATGCGCCGGCCAGGGCCAGGCCGGAGACAACGGCCAGGATGGTGGCGAACGCGACGGCGGAGATGAAGCCCAGGAACAGGTTGCCGCCCACCGCGTTGGAGAGGTGGATAGCCGCCATGTTCGACCCTCCCTTGATCGCGAGGATCGGTCCCTTGGCCGCGGCGACCGCGGCGTCCAGGAAGGCGGGATCGGTCGCGACCAGGGTGATGGCGCCGAAACCGATGATGAACGTCAGGATGTAGAAGTAGCCGATCAACCCGGTTGCCACGAACACCGATTTGCGCGCGGCCCTGGCGTCCGACACGGTGAAGAAACGCATCAGGATATGCGGCAACCCGGCCGTCCCGAAGATCAGCGCCATCCCCAGCGATATCGCCGATATCGGGTTGGAGACCAGCGTCCCCGGCTCCATGATCGCGAGATGCTTGGGATGCACCTCGACCGCCTTGGAGAACATCGCTTCGAGGCTGAAGCCGAAGTGCCACAGCACCGCCAGTGCCATGAAGCTGGCGCCCGACAGCAGCAGCACCGCCTTGATGATTTGCACCCAGGTGGTCGCGAGCATGCCGCCGAAGGTGACGTAGATGATCATCAGGACTCCAACGATGACCACGGCCATCCAGTAGTCCAGCCCGAACAGGATCTGGATCAGCTTGCCGGCGCCAACCATCTGGGCGATCAGGTAGAACGCCACTGTAACAAGCGAGCCGCAGGCGGCAAGGATCCGGATTTCGGTTTGTCCCAGCCGGAAAGAGGCTACGTCCGCAAACGTGTACTTGCCGAGGTTGCGCAGCGGTTCGGCGATCAGGAACGTCACCACCGGCCAACCGACGAGGAAACCGACCGAGTAGATCAGACCGTCATAGCCCGACATGTAAACAAGGCCGGAAATGCCAAGAAACGAGGCCGCCGACATATAGTCTCCGGCGATCGCGATGCCATTCTGGAAGCCGGTGATGCCGCCGCCGGCGGAATAGAACTGGGCGGCGGACTTGGTCTGCTTGGCCGCCCAATAGGTGATGCCGAGGGTCAGGCAGACGAACACGACGAACATCGCGATGGCGGACCAGTTGGTGGGCTGTCTGGCGCCCCCTTCGACCGCGCCGGCGGCGTGAGCGATCACCGGCGCGCTGGCCAGCAGGGCGGCGGCGATCAGTGCGTTCAGCCGGTTCATCAGCGGGTTTCCTCGACGATATCGCGAATCAGGCTGTCATAAGTAGAATTTGCTCGGCGCACGTAGATGCCGACCAGAACGAAGGCCGAGATGATCACCAGCAGCCCGATCGGCAGGCCGATCGTCATCACGCTGCCGCCGATGGGAATGCCAAGGAACTTGGGTGCGTAGCCGATAAGCAGAATGAAGCCGAAATAGATGATCAGGGTAATCGCTGTAAGGGTCCAACCGAACGACGATCGGGACCGGACAAGTTCCTGGTATTTCGGGTTCCGCTGGATCGCTTCGTAGCCTTGCGCCATGGTCTTTTTCCCTTCCTTTTGTCTGTCAACGTTCCCCATGAGCGGCCCTGCCGCGGCCCGATGGCCAGGCACGAATCCGATCCACAGTCCCCTGGTCGATTCCACAATAACGATTGATCGCCGGCCAGGTCTTCGATCTTCCGCCAAGACCGGGGTCCGGCTGGGGGAAAAGATCGCTCCGGCGGGTAGCAGCCGCTTGAGGACCGCGCAAGGGGCCTCATCGGCGCCAGATCGCGTTATCGGTGCGACCGGACATTCGTGATGGGTTTGATGGCACATTCGAAAGGCGGTGCGGCGCGGTTTGAAGCGATATGTGTTGGGCGCTGCCTCGACCGTGCGATTTTGAGTGTTGCGTGTCCGCCAGTTTGCCCGGGATTTCGGCCGCATCAGGCCGCCGCAAGATCGTGCGAAGAGGGCCGGGACCGGCCTGGTCATGACAGCGAGGGCGTCCCCGAAGCTGCCAAAACGGGAATTGCCCGGGGGGCGCCTTGGTTTCTCTCTCCCGATGGGTAACCATGCCATCCGTCAACGAACCTGGGGTGGGCATGCCATGCTGAAACGACTTTTCCTTGCCGCTGCCGTGATGGCGGGTGTGCTGCCGCCCATGCCGGAACGTTGGACTCCGTGCGTCAGAAGGGCTTCGTTTCCTGCGGCGTGAATACCGGCCTGGGCGGGTTTTCCATGCCGGACAGCAAGGGCGTGTGGCGCGGTCTGGACGTCGATGCCTGCCGAGCGGTGGCCGCGGCGGTGTTTGGGGATGCGGAGAAGGCGCGGTTCGTGCCGACCACGGGCACCAGCCGCTTTGCCGCGCTGCAATCGGGTGAGATCGATATGCTGTCGCGCAACACGACGTTCACCTATTTGCGTGACGTCACGATCGGGCTGCGCATGGTGATGGTGAATTTCTATGATGGGCAGGGCTTTCTGGTGCCGAAGACCTCGAAGGTCAGCAGCCTGAAGGACCTTGCCGGTGGCACGATCTGCATGCTGCAAGGATCGACGCATGAGTTGAATCTGGCGGACTGGATGAAGCAGCACGACGTTCAGTTCCATATTGTCCTGCTCGACACGACCGACGTGCTGATCAAGACGATGCTGTCCAACCGGTGCGATGCGGCGTCTTCGGATAGTTCCAATCTGGCCTCGATTCGCGGCGCCGGGGTGCCGAACCCGGATGATTTCGTGATCCTGCCCGACCGCATCAGCAAGGAGCCGCTGGGGCCGATGGTGCGCCGAGCGGACGACCAGTGGTTCGACGTGGTGCGGTGGTCGATGATGGCGATGGTGGAAGCCGAGGAGCAGGGCGTGACATCGGCCAACGCCGACCGGATGCTTGCCGAGAGCAGCAATCCGACGGTGCAGCGGCTGCTGGGCAAGTCGGGCGATTTCGGCAAGTTGATGGGGCTGGATAACGCCTGGGCGCTGAACATCGTGAAGCAGGTGGGCAACTACGGCGAATCCTATGAACGCAACGTCGGCAAGGGCAGCTCCCTGAAACTGGATCGCGGACCGAACGCGCTTTGGACCAACGGCGGGTTGATGTACGCAATCCCGTTCCGGTGATTTCGGACGGGCGCCCCAGCCGGTCGGATGTCCTGGCGCCGTTTGCCGTCCGCAGCTTCCGGTTCCAGTTTCCGGCGGATTTGCTGACGTCCTGGGCCGGGGAGATGGAGATCCTGATCCTGGGATGGTACATCCTGACCGAGACCGGATCGGTGCTGCTGCTGACGGTGTACGGGTCGCTGCAATATGGCGGCACGCTGATCGCGCCGATGTTCGGGCTTGCGGGGGACCGGATCGGCCACCGCACCGTGCTGTGTGTCATGCGGGTGATGTATGCCGGGCTGGCCGGGTTGATGACTCTGCTGGCGGTGATGCAGGCGCTGAACCCGCTTGCGGTGATGCTGATCGCCGGATTGGTCGGGCTGATCCGCCCGTCCGATTTGGCGATGCGCAATGCGCTGGTGGCCGAGACGATGCCCGGCGACCGGCTGATGGCGGCGATGGGGCTGGCCAGGACAACCACCGATTCCGCCCGCGTCGTCGGGTCTTTGGCCGGCGCGGGGTTGTTTGCCCTGCTGGGCATGGCGCCCGCCTATGTGGCGATCACGCTGTTCTATGGGATCGGGTTCGGGCTGACGCTGGGGGTGGGTGCGCCGCGGCCGTCCGGAACGATGGCGCGGATGTCGTTCTGGGGCGATCTGCGGGAGGGGCTGGCCTATGTCTGGGATACGCCGGCGTCGCTGGCGGCGATGTGGCTGGCGTTCCTGGTCAACCTGACGGCGTTTCCCCTGACCCTGGGGCTGCTGCCTTATGTGGCGAAGGAGATCTATCACGTTGGGCAGACCGGGTTGG
>JAYUEJ010000621.1:0-3947 GCA_043739265.1 Rhodopila sp.
TGGTCTGCACCAAGGCGTCGAAGCCGCAAGGCGACACCGCCTTCAGCGTGGCCAAGGTGATCGAGAGCCTGGATGGGTCGCTGCAACGCCTCGGCCTGGACTACGTCGATGTCTTCCAGCTTCACGCCGTCCCGCCCGCCGCCTACGACCATATCCGCGACGTGATCGCGCCGGCCATGCTGCGGGAGAAAGCAAAAGGCAAGTTCCGCTTCCTCGGCATCACCGAAACCGCACCGAACGACCCGGAACAGCACATGCTGAACCGGGCGATGCAGGACGATCCGTGGGACACCGCGATGATCGCGTTTAACCTGATGGGTCAGGTAGCGCGCACGCAGGTATTTCCCCACACGCTGGCCAACCGGATCGGCACCCTGATGATGTTCGCGGTGCGCGGCATTTTCGCCAGGCCCGCGCAACTCGCCGCGACAATGCGCGAACTCGCCACCGCCGGTCAGGTTCCGGCGTGGCTGACGGAGACCGGCGATCCACTGGGTTTCCTCGTCCACCCCGAAGGCGCCAGCAGCCTGACCGACGCCGCATATCGCTACGTGCGTCACGAGCCCGGGGTGGATGTCGTGCTGTTTGGGACCGGCGATGCCGGGCATTTGCGGACCAATATTGAATCGATCCTAAAGCCGCCTCTGCCGGCGGCGGATCGGATGAAACTGCAAGCGCTGTTCAGCCACCTTCGTGGCGTGGGGTTGGAGGTTCCGCCGCCGCTTGTGGGGTGACAAACGAAGGCCTTTGCGCTGAAGGCAGGCGGCTTCGAGCGCCAGACTGTTAAAGTCTTCACGGCAAAAATATTATAATCTTTTATGGTGTTTGGTGCTGCCCCCTCGAAGTTGATGCTGAACATGCCGGAAGGCATCCGGCGCATTGGGATAAATACTTAATTATATTATATCATTACTTATTATCGGCAATTTTGTTTCGCGTTCTTGGGCCATCCTGGTGCAGTGGCGATGCCCAACAACGATCGCTCCGCCCTTGCATCGACCCGCGTCGTGACGGAAGAGGCAGCTTCTGGCAAATTCGGTGCCGCGGATGGAACAGTCATCAAGCGGACGCGGAGTATATCCGCATGTCATTCTTGTATCCGGTGGCAGCTTCATGGTCCCAGCCTGCCCGGCCCCTCACCCCGGCCCCCCGGTGCGAACCGATGCGCCTCATGCCGCGGACTGAACATTTTAACTCCGCGAAACTCCGCACGAACTCCGCGAAACCCCGCGTCCGCTTGATGACTGTCTTACACACCGCACGAACGAACCGCCGTCGCCCAAGAAAGTGAAACAACCCGACTGCAACAGATAACGCTATAAGAGCCAACGTCTTTGTTCACCCGATTGCTCTCAGGCGTATCCGCGCCGGTGTCTCAGGCTGCTTGTTCGCGATACCGACACAGTACCTGCCTGATTCAACGATGTCCTGGCAACCCACAGACAGCCACCCCAAAATACCCCTATCGCACGTCCGTCGGCACCACGCTAATACTGTTGAACGGCGACCCGTTGATCAGCTTCATACTCACGACAGTATAGACCAGAACATGCTTTTCCGCGTCCAGCGCGCGGTGAATCTGAAACGTCTTGAAGAACAGCGACGCCTGGGCAAACGCGATCACCTCCGTCCGAGGCATCGAAGCCGGCATCGTCACCGGCCCCACCGCCCGGCAGGCGATCGAAAACCGGCTCGGATCCTCGGCGAACCCCAGCCCGCCCTTGATCCCGCCCGTCTCTGCCCGGGACAGATAGCAAGACACGTTGCCCACCCGAGGATCGTCATACCGCTCAACGATGATCTTATCGTCCGGCCCCAGCCAACGGAAATTCGTGTTGATGGAATCTATCCGAACCTGGCCGAAAGCCGAACCCGAAACCAGCACCGCGACAGCGGCAAAGAAAACACCACGCATCAACCCACACCCTCTCGCAGCCGCTTCGCCAATTGCACCAGAATCGCCGCTGTCGCGCCCCAAATGAAATGATCAGGATGCGGCCAAACCCAGTATTCCCGCCAGACGCCCCGCACATGCTGGCGCTGCCGCCGCGGCGCGTTCGGGTCCATCACCACCCGCATCGGCAATTCGAAAATCGCCTCCACCTCATGTGCCGACAAGCGATACGTCAGGGCCGGCGGCAATACTGCCAACACCGGCGTGATCCGATATCCCGTGCCCGTCACATGATCGGTCAAGCGCCCCAGAACTTCGACCAATCCGCAATCCAGCCCGATCTCCTCCCGGGCCTCCCGCAGCGCGGCGGCTTCCGCGCCGCTGTCCTCGGGATCGATACGGCCGCCCGGAAAGCTGATCTGCCCGGCGTGCTTATTGAGATGCGACGTGCGCTTGGTCAGCAGAACGGACGGCTCAACTCCCATCACCACGGGCACCAGCACGGCGGCCGGAACCGCCGGCCGATCCAGACCGGCCAGGATTTCATCGCCGAAAATCGGTTCAACGCCCAGCGGTTCGGCGCCGATTTCAGCCAGCCGCAGCCGCAATGCCGCCGGAGTCACGCATCACCGGGCGGCAGCTCGCCCAGCGAAAAGAACTGTCCCAGGCTCCAGACCCCTAAATGCCGCTTGGTCCCCACCCATTCAGGAACCGACAGTGCAACCAATTCATAATAGGTCGCACGATTGATCCGCGCCTCGACGCCCAGATGCCCGGCGCCGGAGCGCAGCAGGATGTAAGGGGTCGGTTCACAGGTAAACAGGTCCTGCGAGATCCGGATTGGATGCTCCGGACCGGCCGTCACCACCTGGTCGATATTGGTGCGAAAAGATAACGTCTGATGACGGCCATCTCCCGTCCAGTCCAGTTCGACCGCGAGAAACGGAGCGTCCTCGACCTCGATACGTCCGCGTTCCGCCGGGGTTTGCAGCCACCAGCTTCCATCTTCTTCCCGCCGCAATACGCTGGCGAACAGGCAAACCAGTTCCTTCCGGTTGATCGGCGTGCCCTGATACAGCCACGTCCCGTCACGTTTGATCAGGAACGGCAGATCGCCGCATTCCATCGGCACGCGCGCCGGGCGAGCCATCCGCACACGCTTCGAACACGTATCCAGTGCCTGATCGGTTAAAGGCCCGTGCAATCCCGCCTTGACGATGTTTCTTGGGATAGTCTCCTCCAGGGTAATATCCATGGACGCTCCGATCTCGTTCACTTAATCGTCTCCACGGCCCATCTCCATCCGGAAGCCAAAGCTTCCTAATTACGCCCTGATATAGGTAGCATCCCCCCATCGGTGAAAGAGCCTATATGCTCTAATGGACGCAAACATGGAGGATGTAACCCGGATGTCGCTCGGTATGGCTGGCACGCCACAGGCTACCTCGGACTGGACCGGTCCCATCACCGACGATCCGAACCTGATCCTGGCAGCAGCCGAGGCGCTGGGTGCCCGGATCGTGCAGGTTCGCGCCGCCATCGGGCGGGTAATTTTCGGTCAGGACGAGGTGATCGATCAAACCTTAATCACTTTGTTGTCGGGCGGTCATGTTCTGCTCGTCGGCGTGCCGGGCCTGGGCAAAAGCCGCCTGGTCGAAACGATGGGCGTCGTAATGGGCATGGCCACCAAACGCGTTCAGTTCACCCCCGACCTGATGCCGGCCGATATCGTCGGCAGCGAGGTGCTGGACGAAAACGACGGCCGCCGCGCCTTCCGCTTCGTCCCCGGCCCGGTGTTCTGCCAGTTGCTGATGGCCGACGAGATCAACCGCGCCAGCCCCCGCACCCAGTCCGCCCTGTTGCAGGCAATGCAGGAACACCGCGTCGCGATCGGCGGGGTCGAGCACGCATTACCCCGCCCGTTCCACGTCCTGGCCACGCAGAACCCGATCGAGCAAGAGGGCACCTATCCGTTGCCCGAAGCCCAGCTCGACCGCTTCCTGTTGGAGGTCAATGTCACCTACCCCGACCTGGACGCCGAACGCACCATGCT
>JAYUEJ010000622.1:0-3944 GCA_043739265.1 Rhodopila sp.
GAACGCAGCGCCTTCGAACGCTACGTGATGATAGAGGAAATGCTGGCCGCCGGAGCCCCCCTGACCGCCCATTACACCGGCGACCGCCAAAGCGGTCCCAATATCCTGCGCTTCGGCACCGAAGAACAGAAACAGTTCTTCTGCCCAAAAATCGCCGCCGGCGAACTGACATTTTGCATCGGTATGAGCGAACCGAACTCCGGGTCCGACCTCGCCAGCACCCAGACCAAAGCAGTGAAAGTCGCGGGCGGCTATAAAATAAACGGCACCAAACTGTGGACATCCAATGCCCATCGCGCCGATTACGCCATCCTGTTCTGCAAGATGGCCGGCGACGGCCACGACGAAACCGACCGCCACGCCGGCGCCACCCAATTCTTGCTCGACCTCAAACGCCCCGGCATAGACATCCGCCCCGTCATCAACCTTCTCGGTGAACATCACTTCAACGAAATATTCCTCACCGACGTCTTCGTTCCCGACGATCGCCTGCTGGGCCGCGAAGGTAACGGCTGGAACCAACTCACCAGCGAACTGGCATTCGAACGCAGCGCCCCGGACCGCTTTCTTGTGCTGTTCCAGATGCTGCGCGAAATGGTCCGCATGGCCGGCCCGTCGCCAGATAAAGCCACCGCCGCGGCACTGGGAAAACTGATCGCCCAACTGGCGACTCTGCGCAGCATGTCGCTGTCGATCGCCGGCATGCTGCACGAAGGATTGCAACCCAACAACGAATCCGCGGTAGTGAAAGATCTGGGCACGCGCTACGAACAAGACATTCCCGTCGTGGCCCGCCAACTGTTCCCGACCGAACCGGAGTTGGAAGCCATCGACACCTATGTCTCGATGATCGCCCGCAGTACAATGAATGCCCCGCGCTTTTCCATCCAGGGCGGCACACGCGAAATCCTGCGCGGGATCATCGCGCGCGGTCTTGGTCTGCGCTGAAGGAATCCCGACAAATGGCCATTCGCGACGAAACCCGCATGCTGCTGGAAAGCATGAACCGGCTGTTCGAAGACAAATGCACAAAGCAGATCATAGACCGATCGGAAACCGGTGAATTCGCCCACGATCTCTGGCGAGTTGTGGCGGAAACCGGCGTTCCCCTGGCCGCGCTGCCCGAATCCGCCGGTGGAGCCGATGCGGAATGGTCCGACCTGTTCGCCGTGCTGCGCGTCGCCGGCCGGTTCTCGGCACCCATTCCACTGGCCGAAACGATGCTGGCCGGTTGGATCGCCGCCAGTGCCGGACTGGAACTGTCCGACGGCCCGATGACCGTCGGTCCGGTCCGCGGCGCCGATCGCCTCAGCGTGGTAAAAGACGGCAACGGTTGGCGCCTGTCCGGTAAAGTTACCCGCATTCCTTACGCCTCCCACGTTGCCCAAACCGTACTCATCGCCGACGGCCCGGATGGAGAAATGGCCGTGGCACTGCAAGGCAGCGGCGGCGCCGAAATAACGCCCGGCAAAAACATCGCCAACGAATCCCGCGATACGTTGACGTTCAGTAACGTCCACCTGTCCGCCGACGCCGTGGGTTCGTTAGGAAAAGGCGTCTCGCGAGGCGCCCTCTACCGTCGCGGCGCCCTGGCCAGGGCAACGATGATGTCCGGCGCTCTGGAAAAGGCGATGGATCTGGCGACGACCTATGCGCAAGAACGCGTCCAGTTCGGCCGCCCGATCTCCAAATTCCAGGCCGTGCAACAGAACCTCGCCGTCCTGGCAGGACAAACCGCCGCCGCCGTCGCAGCCGCGAACCTGGGCATCGAGGCACTCGGAAAAACCAGTCCAGATCGAGAAACCTTCCTGATCGCCGTCGCCAAAACCCGCGTCGGGGAAGCCGCCACCCTCGCCTGCGAAATCGCTCACCAGGTGCATGGTGCGATCGGCTTCACCAAGGAATACGCTCTGCAACTGTCCACCCGCCGTCTCTGGTCCTGGCGCGAGGAATTCGGTTCTGACCCGGAATGGGCCGCTCGGGTTGGCTCCTACGCCTGCGCCAACGGAGCGGATGGGTTGTGGGAGATGCTGACCGAAGTTACTTAATCGTTACAAATATCCTTGAAGACCGTAACGCACCAATCCGCGGCAAAACCCGCCAATGATCGAGGTGCTCAGACACCATCCAGATCCGCCTAACAAAAAAGTTCTTTCTATGTTCTTGACTCCCTAACCCCTGTCGCACCAGTTATCAGTGTGGTCCCAACAGCGGAATCAGGAGAAACCGATGCCCGTATCGCCCATCCCACCCGGCTACCACAGCCTTACCCCCTACCTGATCGTGGATGGCGCCGACCGAGCCCTCTCCTGGTATTCCCTGGCGTTCGGTGCTCGGGAACTGATGCGCCTCAAGGCCCCGGAAGGCCGGGTCGGCCACGCCGAAATGGAAATCGGGGACAGCCGCGTCATGCTGGCCGACGAAGCACCCGCCCATGATGCCAGGGCGCCCGGCGCGTTTGGTGGATCGCCGGTGGGCCTGCACCTGTACGTGCCAGACGTGGATGCAACCATCGCCAGGGCCGTCGCCATCGGCGCGGAGGTAAAAAGCCAGCCGCAGGACAAATTCTACGGCGACCGCATGGGCACGGTCATAGATCCGTTCGGCCATATCTGGCACGTCGCCACCCATATCGAGGACGTTCCGGAAGAGGAAATCGAGCGTCGAGTGGCGGCGATGTCCGGCAACGGATAACCGGTTCTAAGCCCCGATCCGCAACCCGGTCTCACCCCGATAATGCCGGTTGAGCAACGGAAACATCCCGTACCCGAACCGGATCGCCATCGGGTCCGGCAGGGGTTGCAGCCGCAGCGTCACCAGCGCCACGCCGATCAGGCCGCGATTCTTCCGCCCCAGCGTCCCCATCGCGGATTCGACCGCCTTGATCAGCGCCTCGTCGAAGCCGGCCAACGCGTTGCCCGGCGACAGCAGCAACAGACCGGGATTGCGAAGATTGATCCGCCCCGGCGCCGCCGCGATAACCTCGGATACCGCCGTCAGCAGGCTCGCCTGGTCCCAGGCGCGGCCCAACGGATACTCGAACCGGTCGAATACCTCGGTATGCACCTGAACCAAATCCGCCGCCCCGGTGACCAGGCTGAAATCCTCGATCCGCCCGGGGGAGCCAACCGGCAGCGGAAAATTAATTCGATTTCCCATCATGCTCAGGCAATGGGCCGCCGCGAATGGCGCCAGCCCATGCAAGGAACACCCGCGTTCGG
Source organism: Rhodopila sp. (assembly GCA_043739265.1). Classification (GTDB taxonomy): domain Bacteria; phylum Pseudomonadota; class Alphaproteobacteria; order Acetobacterales; family Acetobacteraceae; genus Rhodopila. Next base: position 3,222 of record JAYUEJ010000622.1, read on the forward strand.
CGGCCGTCGCGGCCATCGCCGGAAACAGCGGATGATGCGACCAGGTCGCGACAAAATGCAGGAACCCGGCGACATGCAGCGCCGCGTTGGCGGTCGGATCGTCCTGCGTGCAGCGCCAGGACCCGGCCTGAGCGCGCAAATGCCCGATCGCCCAACCCAGCGCATGCTGCCGCAGGCCGCGGAACGGTTCCCCAGCCTCCGAAGCAACGTCCGGCAGCGCCGCCCCAACATGGCGTTGATAGGCTTCAGCCGCCTCGTCCAGCCGTTCGCGCGTCAGTTGGTAGATGTTATCCGCCGGCGTCACCGGCCGGTACAGCGCCGCCAAACGCTCCATTTCCGCTCGTCCGACCACCGTGACGCGCGGCGGCACGGTCATCGTGGTCAACCGGGGCTCCACCGAGGGTTCCGCGACGATCGCCGCCAGCGGCAGTGCCGCACCCTCGGCCATCGGCGGTGTCGAGGTCACCGCGCCGCAGCGCGCGCACTGGATGCCGACCCCAAGGAAAAGCGCCTTATCGTAGCCCGCGATCAGCCGGTTGCCGCACCCGCAGGACAGCATCCCGGAGTCGGAACCCGCGATGACCGCCTCGTCGCCGCCCTGGACGAAATGGATGTCGGCGTTCATCCCGTTCGCGGCCTAGATCCAGGAGAACAGGCTGCTGAACCAGCCCTGCGGCTTCTGCTGAATGATCGGAGTGCTGCCGGCATCGGGGCCATCGCCCA
>JAYUEJ010000623.1:0-3941 GCA_043739265.1 Rhodopila sp.
ATCGACAATGCAGCCGACCCACAATCCCAACCCCTGGCGGTCTGTTCGGTCAGCCATAGCTGAAAGCCGGTTCGCAACCGTTCGGCGGCGATCCGCCAATAAATGATGTCACCAGCCACCAGCAGCAGCGGGACGGCAACGGCGATGACCCAGTGTTTGCGACGCATCATGCTTCTATGTGGATGAACCGCCGGTTTATAGATAAGCAGGCGTCGTGGCGAATCGCCGCAAAACGGCTTCGTCCCCCGGCGATTACACAACCATCACGCGAGCCAAAATTTCATCCCCAGCCGACAAAGTAGTAGAAAAAGCGACGTAATTTCGAATATTTGTAATTTACTTCAGATAGATATGGAATATTTATCATCCGGTTTACGAACTACGATTACGAACGCTTCACAGAGTTGTCCACAGGCTCGTCTCGTCCCGCGGTTTTAGACCGAACCTCCCGGTCAACCGCCGCCAACCCCAATTCCAGCGCCTGCATAAACGCCTTGCGGTCGGTCTGCGCGGGGATCGGCGCCCCAATCACGATCCGGATCGTCCCCGGCTGCTTGCGGAAGGCGCGGCGGCCCCAATACCGACCCGAATCGGTGGACACCGGGACCACCGGCAGACCGGTTCGTAACGCCAGCGCCGCGATCCCGGGTTGCAACTCCCCGGGGATGCCGGGGTCACCGCGCGTGCCCTCGGGAAAGATCACGATCTGCTGCTTCTCCCGCGCCGCCCGGTCACCATGCCGCAACAGCGCTCGGATCGACGCACCGCCACCGCTCCGGTCCACCGGGATCATGCCCATCGTTGTGATCAGCGAACCGAACAGGGGGATACGCAACAAATCGTCCTTGAGCACATAACAGCAGCGCGGCAGCAGGGTCAGCCAGACAAAGGTGTCGAAGGCCGACTGGTGACGCGACGCGATCAACACCGCACCGGGCGGAATATGGTCAAACCCGCTCACGTCCAGCCTGATGCCGCAAATGATCCGCACCGAGACAACCAGGGTGCGGGCCCAAAGCACGGCCACGTCGAACACATGCCGGGGCGCCAGGAAGCGCAACACCGTCGCCGCCACGGTCAGCACGAAGCTAATGACAAAGAAGGCGACGTTGAACAGAGCGGAACGCATGATGATCATCCCCCGGCACTCGCCGGACCAACCGGCGTGAAAGCTGGTTCCCGATGCGGAAACCAGGCGGACAGGCCTGACACGGTGACCAGATACTTGGTATATTCCTCCGCCTCCAGCCGCAGGCTCGGTCCTCTTTCCGGCGCACCGCGTTCACCGCCCGCGAACACCGGAAACGGGACGAGGTAAACGCCGGGCAGTGCCTGTCGCAGTTCGACCAGGGCGCGCGGCATGTGATACGCAGCCGTCACCACGATCAGCGAACCGATGCGATTCTGCTCTGCCCAGGACGCTGCCTCCACGCCATTGCCGCGGGTCGAGGCGGCGTATCGCCCCAGCGTGATGCGGTTGGCCAAGGGAGCCGGGTCGATCCCGGCGCGACGACCCAGGGTGCTTAGATCGGTGCCGCCGCCGATGCCGCTGAGCAACAGCCTGTCGGCCTGCCCACCCGCCAGCAGATGCAGGGCCAACTCCACCCGTCCCGCCCCTCCGGTCAGGGCGACGATCCCGTCGGTGTGCAGTGTCGGCGGCTCCGCCGGATGACGCGTGGCACTCAGGAACCAGAGGAACCCACCCACCCAGCAAGCGGCGAGAACCGCGACACAGGCGCCCAACAGCCGCGATAGGAGCCGCCTGCCGGTCATGCCAATCGCCCCCGGCCCAATCGCCCCCAGCCCAATCGCCCCCGGCCCGATCGTCCGCGACCGGTCACGGCAATCGCCTGAGCCAGCGGCGAACGGCGCCGTGAGCGGTGGCAAAGCCGATCGCCGCCGCGCCGAGCGGCAGACAGGGCAACGCCAGCCACAACGGCGCGGGCAAGGTTGCGAGTACATCCGCCATCACGACACCCGCCACGCCAACCTCGCCGGCGCCACCCTCCCCGGCGCCAGCCCCCCCAACAAACGGCGCGGCCATTCGGGCCAGGGTCAGCAGCACCGGCAGGGCGGCCAGCGCACCGCCCGCCGCGCCAGCCGCTGCCAGCAACGTCGCCCGCCTGGCGAAGCGGCCCGCGATATAGCTGTCAGTCGCGCCAAGCCCATGCACGATTTCGATCGCCTCACGCCGCGTCGAAAGACCCGCCCGGGTCGCCACCGCGATGACGGCGGCCGCCACGCCGGCGACCAGCAGCAGGGCCAGCCCGGCACAGGCCTGCAGGCTGCGGGCCAGCACCGCCAGCCGCTGGATCCAAATACCATGGTCCTCGACCAGCGTTCCCGGCGCCACGTCCGCGAGCCGGCGCGACAGCGTTTCCAGCCGCACGGCACGATCGGTCAGGCGCACCGCGATCACCGCGGGGATGGGGATCGCCAGCCGCTCCGCCCCCTCACCCAGCCAGGGCTTCAGCAGGTCCGCGAGTTCCTGGTCCGATAACGCATGGGCGCTGGCTATCCCGGGCGTGCCGGTCAGCAAGCCGAGCACCGCTGCCAGCCGGGTCTGCTCCACCCGCACCGCCGGTTCGGACGCACGGGGCACCTGAACGGTGAGCGACGCCCCCGCGCCCTGCTGCCAGTGCCGCGACAAGGCCGCCGTCCCGAACCACCCGGCCATGGCGAGCGCCGCCAGGAAAGCCATCGCCGCGACCAGAAACGGCAGCATCCGGTCGGACAGCGCCCGCCGCAGGCCTAGTTCGTCGAAACGGGATGGGCGCAGGGAGATCATCGGTCCCAATCATCTCCGCCGATCGCCGCGCCGGCCGAACCGCTGTTGGCGACAAGACGGCCATTGGCGATGTGCAGCGCCGGGGCCGGGTGGCGCGCGACCAGTGTTTCGTTGTGGGTGGCCACGATCACCGTCGTGCCGATCCGGTTCAGTTCCTTGAACAACTGCATCAGCCGCTCCGCCTGACCGTCATCCAGATTACCGGTCGGTTCATCCGCCAGCAACAGCGCCGGCCGCGTGATCACCGCCCGGGCGATGGCCACGCGCTGTTGTTCGCCGCCGGACAGTTCCGCGGGCGGGGCATCCAGATGGCGCGACAGGCCGACCCATCGCAGCAATTCACCGACATCGGCACGAATCTGACCTTCCGGACGGCCTGCCAGGCGCAACGGCAGGGCGACGTTGTCGAACGCCGACAAATGCGGCAGCAGCCGGAAATCCTGGAACACCACGCCGATCCGCCGTCGCAAGGGCGGCAATGCGCGCCGCGGTGCCGTGGCGACATCCGTACCCAGAAGAGTCAGCCTTCCGCGGGTGGGGCGCACCGCGAGATACAGCAGCCGCAACAGGCTGGTCTTGCCGGCACCGGATGGTCCCAGCAGCCAACGGAACGCGCCGGGGTCCAGGCGAAAGCTGATGTCGTGCAGAACCTCGGGGCTGGCCGGCGTTCGTGCGCGGACGCCGCTTGGCCCATAGCGTAACCCGACGGCTTCGAATCGGAGCATGGTGGCTGTTTACCCGGACTGCATGACTCTTGCCATTTCGCTTCGTTCGCCGAAAGCCTTTTGACCCGGCACACCAGGGCCATCGGGCGAATAAACAAAAGGACGACGCCAAGGCGCCGGGGCGCACAAGTATCGCCAAGGCGCCGTGCTTGTGTTCGAATTGCCAGACGCTTTCGGTTACGATCAACAATCCGAACCGCCAATATGGTGTCCACCTGGCATCTTGGCGGTGCTTTTTCGCGTCTTCGCGACCTGGCGTTGCTCCTTTGGTTATTCACCCGATCACCCTGCCCGGCACACGCGTTGAAAGCGTTTTGCACCTTCGATCGACCGGCCCATTATGCGCCGAGGATTTAGATAACAGGTATCAATGCGAATCGCTTGCCCAGGCTGTGCCGCCGAATACGAAGTGCCGGCATCCCGGCTGC
>JAYUEJ010000624.1:0-3940 GCA_043739265.1 Rhodopila sp.
GTCACCAATTCCGAAGGCGCCGAGGCCGGTTACGGCCGCAATGAGATCGTCCTGGTGACCTCCGCCGGCTTCGCCGGACGCCGGGTCGGCACCAGCCACTCGATCTCCGCCACCGCGTTGGCCGGCACCGGCACCGACATGCAGCGCGACTACGATTACCACAGCACGGTGTATTTCGCCGACCTGGACGACCCCGTGAAGATCGGCAAAAGCGCCGGTGAACGGGCGATCGCCCGGTTGAACCCGACGCGTCCGAACACCGCCAAAATCCCCGTCATCTTCGACCCCCGCGTCGCCGGCAGTCTGCTCGGTCACCTCGCCGGCGCGATCAACGGGGCGGGAGTCGCCCGTGGAACCAGCTTCCTGAAAGAAAAACTGGGCCAACGCATTTTTGCCGGCGGCATCACTATCCATGATGATCCCCGCCGGGTGCGAGGGCTGCGGTCTCGGACCTTCGACGGTGAAGGCACGCCAACCCGGCCGCGCGCGCTGATCCAGGACGGGGTGTTGACGACGTGGCTGCTCGACAGCCGCTCCGCCCGCCAGCTTGGGATGACCCCGACCGGTCATGCCGCCCGAGGCACCAGCGGCCCGCCATCGGCTTCCACCAGCAACCTGTATCTGGCCGCCGGCACTGTGACGCCTGCCGAACTGATGGCGGATATCAAGCAGGGCCTCTACATAACCGAAATGATCGGCATGGGGGTGAACGGCGTGACCGGCGACTATAGCCGCGGCGCCGCCGGCTACATGATCCGCGATGGTGCGCTGGCCGAACCGGTCGCCGAGGTGACCGTGGCGAGCAATCTGATCGAGATGTTCGCCAACATGACGGCCGCATCGGATCTGGTGTTCCGGCGCGGGACCGACTCGCCGACGGTTCGGATCGATGGGATGACGATGGCGGGTGGGTAGGCTTGCCGGACGTATCGTCAGCCGTTTAACCGTCATGATTCGGACCCGCCGAACCTTGACGGGTTCGCGGCGATAAGTTGGTTTCACCGCGAACCGGGGTTAGATCGTATCGCATCACGCACGGCCGCCAAAGCCTGCGCGCCGTCGCTCGCGTCCACGGCCAGCCAGTCCCCGGCCCCGGGGTCGTTCGCGGCCGACCGGCGCAGAACAGCAACGGTCGCATCCGACGCATCGCCTTCGCGGCCACCGACGCGTTGTTCCAACACCGCCAACGTTGCATGCAGCCAGATCCCCAGGAACGATACCCCGGCCCGCGTTATCACCGTCGCCAGATCCCGGCGCATGGCCGGGTCCAGGAACGTGGAATCGACGATCACGGCGTGGCCGGATGTGGCGGCGATACCGGCTTGCTCGATCACCTCGCGATTCGTTACTGCATTGGCAATCGTCGTGTAGGCATCCGGCCGCAGCCGATCCTCGGGTGCCACCCGATGCAGGCGCTTGCGAATTTCGTCACTGCGCAGAACCAAAGCGCCGGGAGCGGCCCCAAGTTCAGGCGCCAATGCTCGGGCCAGCGTGGATTTGCCGGTCCCCTGCAGGCCGCCGATCGCAACAACCATGGGCGGAACGTCATTCAGGTAGGTCTGTGCCGCTTGCAGATACCCGGCGGCATCCTGGCCCATCGCCGCCAGCACATGGGCACGGATCATCGCGCGCTGGGACAGGAATATCGGAAAACCAGCCATGGCGAGGTCGCCGGTGCGGGCAACGTAACGGTTCATGACGCGGTTGGCGGCATCCCGCCCGACCCGGCGGTCCAGATCCATGAGCAAAAAAGCCAGGTCATAACCGACATCGATCGTGGCGAGCGCCTCGTCGAATTCCAGCGCGTCGAACAGGACGGGCCTGCCGTTCCACAAGCAAACGTTGCCCAGATGCAGGTCGCCATGACAGCGGCGGACGCATCCGGAATAAGACCGTTCCGTCAGCCAGCCGCGACGGGCCTCGATGGCGGCTTCCATCCGGTCTCGCCAGACCGCGATGTCCGCCGCTGGAAGGCCGGCGGCCAGGGCGGAACGCGCATTGCCTTCGGTGATGCGCAACAATGCGTTCGCACTGTCCCAGTTCGGCACCGGCGGCAGTGCCGCGTGATAGGCCGCGACGCAATCGCCGAGGTCGTCGAGAAGCCGGGGGGTCAATGTCCCGCCGGCAGCGATCACATCCAGAAAATCGCCGCCGGGAACCGGAGCCATGCGCAGCACCCAGTCGATCGCCGTATCGCCGTCCAGCGCCGCATCGCCGTCCAGTGCCAGCGTGCCGTCCGGACGCCGCGACACCGCGACGACATCGCGATACAGTCCGGGTGCCGCCGGCTTGTTCAGTTCCAGTTCCCGCCTCAGGAAGTGCTCGCGCGCAGCCAGGCTCGAAAAATCGAGGAACGGCAACCGCACCGCCTTCTTCAACTTCCAGACCGTGTCGGCGCCGATGAACACCGCCGAGATATGGGTCTGCGTCGGCGGCCCGCCAGACAATCCGGTCAGGTAACGTACGACCTCCTGCTGGTCCGGCGGGACAGTCATGGCGGAAAATACTGTGGCGCTTCGGTGCGCGCGAACATGCCGTAGTCGCGAATGACACGCACCACGCGATGGCGGCCTTGTGTGCCCATGATGCCGGCTTCCGCCGATCTCAGGTCGAGCCACGACCGCAGATACAAGCCATCGCCCGGCCGGGTGATGCTGTCGAAGGCGTCCCCCGCGGGCCGAGGCAACGCGTCCACGGAAAGCTCCGTGATCGTAACCACCTTCGCCGCGCCCGTAACCGTGCTGTCGAATCGTTGCTGTGGCAATGCTTCCTTGGTCTGCGAATCGGCAACAACCTCCCCCACGCGCAGGTGATAATCGGCGAAAATGACGGAGCGGCCTATACCCTGGATATCGTGGTGCAGCGCGTGCGTCCGCCAGCGGATCAGCGCCTTCTCGTCCCGCCAGATCGATAGCGAAACCAGCCAACCCGGTCGATCCCGGCTGCTGTATCGTTCGTTGGCGATAAAGCCCTCGATCGCCAACAGGTCCGGCCGCAGGGTGGCGGCATGAATAAGGTATGCGTCCCGAGCCTCCGGCCGCGGGTTCACTTCGAAGATGACGGCGAACATGGTTTAGTCCCCCTGCGCGTTCAGCAAGCCCTCGGTCTCCCGGTAACAGAGCTTAACCGTTTTTCTTCAGGTGCGGCAGGACGGCAATCCAGGGCAATCCGATTGGCGTGGACCGCCAGGGCAGGATCTCAGCGATCCACCACCGGTTCCTCGTGATCGGTCTCGCGCGCCCATTCGTTGACCAGGGTATAGCCAACCCCCAGCAGCACCGGCCCGAGGAAAATCCCCAACAGCCCAAAGGCCAGCGCGCCGCCCAATACGCCCAACACCGTCAGAAGGAACGGCAACTGCGCGCCACGGGAGATGAACCACGGCCGGATCAGGCTATCGGCGCCGGTGATCGCGCCGCCGCCATAGATCGCAAGGAAGATCCCCCAGCCCGGATGCCCGCTGCCCATCAGCCACAAGGCCGCGGGGATCCAAACCACGGGTGCGCCGATCGGCAGCACGGACAGCAAACCGGCGATCCCGCCCAGCAAAGCCGGCCTGGGCACGCCGGACAAAAACAGCCCAAAGGCGGTCAGGAGGCCTTGCACCACCGCGGTGCCCAGGATGCCGTAAACCACGCCGCGAACCGTCGCTCCGGTAACGGTGATAAGCCGTTCGGCCTGCACGCCGGCGATCCGGTGCAGCAGCAGCCGCAGCCGGTCGGCGATCGGGTCCCCATACGTATAAAAGAAGAAGGCGACGAACAGTGCCAAAAGGAACATCAGCACCCCGTTGGCGATGCCAAGCAACAGGCTGAGACCGTTTTCCACGACGATACCGAAATAGGGCCGCAGCGCCTCCAGCATCACGCTGATATCACCGGCCCAGCGGTTCCACAGGTTGCCCACGGTGTTGCCGACCAGCGGGATGTCGAACACCCAC
>JAYUEJ010000625.1:0-3939 GCA_043739265.1 Rhodopila sp.
TAGCGATGGTTTGGAGGCGTTGCCGCATGAAGGCGATTCGCTCGAAGCGCCTTGCTTTTCTTCGTCGTGGCACTCAGTGGTTTTCGTTCTTTTTTGTATTCAAAAACTGGCTCGTTGAACGACAGAACGCATCTGTGCCTGAGCGCCGGTACGAACATCCGGGGTGTGCGCCTCCAGTAATGAATATGCCGGGCCGTGACGAATGGGGTTAGGATTTTGTTCGAAACGATAGGCGTTGGGCGATACCTTGGCGCGGCAATGTAATCTCCCGATGGGTGAGCACAAATAGCAGAATGGTGTCGCCTGGTTCGGAATGACGAGATGCGGTTGGGCGACGCCGGCGAACAAACAAATGACCGGATAAGACGTCAATTCGTTACTCGTCTCGGTCGATAATGAGTGGCGCGTCGGCCCGTCATGTTGCCGCCTGGCCACCGCGGGGCCATGGTGCTGAGGAACATCGGGACCCGCAATGCGATTGCTAACCACCACGCCGCTGCGCGAACGCGCGCGGGCGCCATTCCTCTTGCTGGTCGCGATGACCGCCTGCGGTACGCTGGGGATGCACATTATCATCCCCGCTCTCCCCGCCACGGCCCGCGCGCTGGACATGTCGATCGGTACCGCGCAGTTGACCATCACGCTGTATCTGGTCGGCCTGGCGATCGGCCAACTGCTTTATGGCCCGATGTCAGACCGTTTCGGCCGAAGACCCGTCCTGCTGGCCGGACTGTCCCTGTTTACCGTCGCCAGCATCGTGACCGCGCTGGCACCGAATGCGACCATCCTGATCGCCGCCCGCATCCTGCAATCGCTTGGCGGGTGCGCCGGGCTGGTGCTGGGGCGTGCCGCCGTGCGCGATGGAGCCACGGCGGACAAAGCCGCCGGACAGCTTGCCTTGCTGACGCTGGTGATGGCGCTGGTCCCGGCCATCGCGCCGGCGATCGGCGGCTACCTCACCGCCTATATCCAGTGGCGAGCCAGCTACGGACTGCTCGCCGTGTTCGGCGCCGCGACCCTGCTGGCCAGCGTCCTGCTGATGCCGGAGACGCTGTCGCAACCGATCGCCACGCGACGATCGATGCTCACCGCCTATGCAAGGCTGCTCCGCTCGCCCCGATTTCTGGGATATGCCGTGGGCGGTGCCTGCTCGACCACCGCCTTCTATGGCTTCATGTCCGCCTCGCCATTCATCTTTGAGACCCAGTTGCATCAGCCGACGCAACGGGTCGGCCTTTACTATCTGTTGCTGATGCTGGGCGTCGCGGGCGGCAGCCTGGGCGCCAATCGAGTCGCGGGGCGGCTGCCGATCCAGACCGCGCTGCGCATCGCCAACGGTCTGGGCATCCTTGGCGCGGCATTGTTCGCGCTGGCGGACCTGACGGACAACCTGTCGGTGGCGACGGTGGTCGCCCCGGTCACGCTGTTCATGGTCGGGGCAGGGATGGCCAGCCCGTTCGCCCTGGCCGGTTCGGTCAGCGTCAACCCGCAGGCGATCGGGGCGGCGTCCGGCCTGTATGGATTCATCCAGATGGGGTACGGAATGCTGTGCACCGTGGTCGTGGAAACCTGGCACCCCGGCGCGGTCTATCCCGTTGCCGCCGTGCTGCTCGGGTCCGCCTTGCTCGGCCAGACGGCGATGGCGATGGCGGTTCGGGCGGAACGCCGGCGGTAGGGGTGGGGCAACTGACCGCCGCCGGGGCAGGGGACTGAAATGGTCGCCGTGTCGAACGAAGGCCCCCCGATTCCGGTCCGGGTGAAACTGCTCTAAACCGCGAAAACCCGCCCCCAGCCCGTCACGCGCGCCGGATCAAGTCCCGCAAGTTTCAAACTCTTCCAAACCACCGTCGCGATCGTATCGTAGATCGGTATGCCGACCTCCCGTTCCAGCGCCGCCACCAGCGGGGCCGCGCGTAGGTTCGTGCAAATGATCCCGATCGCATCGGGCTTTTCCGCCGCCACCGCGCGGACCATCGCGGTCAGCACCGCCTCGGAAACCTCAGAAAATGCAAAATTGTCCTGAATGCCGAGATGCCGCTCCGCACCGCAATCGATCCCCAGCGCAGCGTAATTCGCGACAATCCGCTGCTGCACCGCATCGATATACGGCGTCACCAACCCCAACCGCTTCACCCCTGTCGCGGCCAGGATTTCGTTCAAGGCCAACATGGAGGTGCTGGCCCGGGTCCCCGTCGCGGCTTCAATCCGCTCGCAAAGACGTCGATCCGCCTCAAACCCCAGCCAGCCCGAGGAGGTCCCGTTCCAGGCGATGACATCGACTTTCGCATGCGCCAGAAGCTCCGCCGCCGCCAGGATCGGCCGGTCGTCGAATTGTGCCAGCGCATCGCCGGTCAGGGCGATCTCGGTCACCCGGAACCGGGAAAAATGCACCGACACCTCGGGCAATCCAGCCAGCATCGCGGTGGTAACCGGCTCCAGCGTGGTATTGGACGATGGTGTGAGCATGCCGAGGCGAATGGGAGCGTTCATGACGACAGCTTCGCACGACCCATGCGGCGGGTGAAGCCGAACCATTCATTATAAGAGGTGTTCCAGGGCCGATCTCTTTCACAAGAGAAATTACCATGGCACTCGCGACGCGCACGACCGACCAACCGCCTGAGCCGGACCTCGACAAAGCCCGGAAGGATCGTTTCCCGGCGAGCGATCCGCTGGCCAACTGCGGCATCACCGGAGCCGAACCACCGGACAAATCGCGGAAAGAATGAACCGGCACGCCACCGGAACCGCTGACCGGACGAAGAAGGCAGAAGACCTTTCATCGACGCCAGGTCGCCTAAGCGGGCGCCCATCCGTTGCGATTGATAGATGGATTTCACAGTGGAATGTGTGGGAATAGTCCCGAGGTCAAGGAGACTCTCGTCCATGCATTCCGCCCAAGAATCGCGCACGCCTCCACGGGGACTGCCCAGGCGTGCCGCACTGGCGGCCCTCGCGGTCCCGTTCCTGCCGCGCTTCGCCCACGCCGCGGAATTCACCTGGCGCATCGGGCACAGCGCGCCGGTCGAATTCCCTCTGCATCTGCGGCTGATCGAGGCCGCCGCCATGATCGCCACCCGTTCCAACGGCCAGATGACGCTAGAGGTCCATCCCAACAGCGAACTGGGCAGCCCGGTCGGATTGGTCGCCCAGGCGCGCGCCGGAACCATCGACGCGGTGCCGCTGACAAACCAGATGCTGGCCGGCACCCTGGCAGTTGCCGCGTTGCCGATGGTGGGTTTCGCGTTCACCGGGTACGATCAGGTCTGGTCGGCGCTGGATGGCGACGTCGGCATCTTCCTGCGCAACCAAATTCAGCAGCGGCTCGGCTTGGTCCCGATGGAACGAAGCTGGGATTTCGGCTTTCGCCAGATCACGACCAGCGTCAAGGCCGTCAACACGGCAGCGGATCTGGATGGGCTGCGCCTGCGCTCCCCGCCGGAAGCCGATTTCATAGCCTTGTTCCATGCGCTGAAAGCCCTGCCGTTGGCCATACCGCTTGGCGGGCTGGAGCAAGCGTTGAACAGCCGTTCCATCGATGGCCAGGAAAGCGTGCTGCCATTGGTGAAGGCGGCATCGCTGTATCGGGTGCAATCGCATTGCGCGCTGACCAACCATGTGTGGGACGGTCAATGGATCTGCGTCAGCGGGGCCTCCTGGTCGAAGCTGCCGGCGAAACTGAAAGAGATCGTCGCTGCCTCGTTCGACGAAAGCGGACGCAATCATCGCCAGGATACCGCCTCCGCCGACGTCAAACTCCGAGCGGAACTGGAAGCCGCCAGCATGAAGTTCAACAGCGTGGACCCGCTTGCCTTCCGCGCCGTGCTGCGCAAGTCTGGCTACTATGCCGCATGGAAAGCAAAAATCGGCGATGACGGCTGGGCCGCACTGGAGAAAGCCACCGGCCGCCTGAGCTGAAAACGACTAACCGGGTTCCAG
>JAYUEJ010000626.1:0-3939 GCA_043739265.1 Rhodopila sp.
CAGCGCCAACGACAGCGCCAGCGACAGCGCCAAACGTCCAAACAATAGAGGTCCAGCCGGTCGTGCGAACAACGCTCAATGATGAAAAGACCGTGAAAGCCAGCGACACCACGAAGGCACCCCTTCGCCATCCGCTCACGTTTGGAGCAAGGCCAAGTGCGTGCTCGGCCGGGCCGACATGACCGGATGCGGCCCAAAAGATCAAGATTGTGACAACCGGATAGATCAGGGCCAGAAGGAGGCAGCGATCGAAGGCGGACGCAGTCCAAAGTGGCGCCCGTTCGCGCAGCCCAAAGGCGTGCGGGAATAATGTTCGGTCGGCCATGCTCGCATCGCCGAAGAACGTATCCACCCAACCAAGCATCGTCTTCAGCCAGCGCGCATAGGTGGATGCCGCCAGTCCGCCGACCGCCAGACTGCGCCTCAGCAGTTCATAGGCGTTGCGCGCATCCGGTCCTTTCCGCGTGAGAATCGCCACATAGCGTTGACGGGTCATCTGAAAGGCAATGCTTCCCACCGCGGCGGCCACGACAACCAACACAAGCAGGCCGGGATTAAGGTTGCCCCATTGTCCGAGCAGCCAGGTCAGGAGCGCCCCGACGCCGCCCGGAAGCAATTTTCGCAAACCGCTGACCGACGCGGTTGTGTCGTTGTCTTGACTCACTGTCGGCCTTCCAGCCAGGGCAGCAGCCCGGCCACCCACACCTTTGCCTGGTTCGGCTCCGCAAGTCGTGGGTGGCCGGGATAAACCCGGCCATGACACAAATGTAACGTTTACAACCCCACCGCGGCAGGACCGTAACGCCTACAAACTACCGAACAACGCCGCCGTATCCGACATACGATTGGAGAACCCCCACTCGTTATCGTACCAGCCCATCACCCGAGCCAGCGCCCCATCCACCACGGCCGTCTGAGTAGCGTCGAACGTGCAAGACGCCGGATTGTGGTTAAAGTCGATACTCACCAGCGGCACGGTATTATAGTCCATGATCCCCGCCAGCTCACCCTTCGACGCATCCTGCATCGCCGCGTTGATCTCCGCCTTCGTCGCGTGCTTCGACAGGTTCACGTCCAGCGACACCAGCGACACATTCGGCGTCGGGATGCGGATCGCGGTCCATCCAGCTTGCCCGCCAATTCAGGCAGCACCAGCCCGACCGCCTTGGCCGCCCCGGTCGAGGTCGGAATCGCCGACACCGCCGCCGCTCGGGCGCGATGCAGGTCCTTGTGCAGCGTATCCACCGTATTCTGATCACCCGTATAGGCGTGGATCGTCACCATATACCCACGCAGGATGCCGAACCGTTCATGCAGCACCTTCGCCATCGGCGCCAGGCAGTTGGTCGTGCAGGACGCGTTGGAGATCACCGTCATCTCCTTGGTGATCGTCTTATGGTTCACGCCATACACAATGGTCGCATCCACCTCATCCGCCGGGGCGGAGATCAGCACCTTGCGCGCACCCGCCGTCAGCAGCGCCGAAGCCTTGGCCTTGCTGGCGAAAATACCGGTGCATTCCAGCGCCACATCGACGCCCTGGTAGGGCGCCTTGGTCGGGTCGCGTTCGGCCGACACGGTCAGCGGGCCATACACCTTGCCGTTGTGCCGGATGGTGATGGTGTTCCCCGACACCTCGATCTGCCCCGGAAACCGCCCATGCACGCTGTCGTATGCAAACAAATGCGCGTTCGCCTCGACGCTGCCCAAATCGTTGATCGCGACCGGGATCACGTCGTCCCGTCCGCTTTCGATGATGGCGCGCAACACAAGGCGCCCGATACGTCCAAATCCGTTAATCGCGACCTTCACGGCCATGGCCTGCTCCCTTTCCATAATTTTATAACGTCGCGGGCCAATGTCACCGGACCCGGCATCACGCACCACCGCTTAACGCCACACTCGTTGAGATAAATCAACGGTCGCACCCTGCACAATTCACAGGATTGACAAGCGTTTTACCAAAAGCCGGCGGCGCCGGAACCAAAAAATTCGCAACGGCCGATAAAGATCCATCCCCCCACGGCGCCCATACCGGCGAACCGATAGCGGCATTCCGTCCATCGCAACCCAGCAAGTTTTCAACACGAAGGCCACGGGAAGGGTCAAAAACAACAACGATCCGGCGGCGTCGCCCAAGCGTCCAACCAAACCGCGCGAAGCGCCATTCTGCGTTCTCCGTGAGCCTCCGTGCGACCTCCGTGTCCTCCGTGTTAAAGCCTGGCTTGCTTGCCGACCATCAACCGCCCCGCATTTTACCAAAGCCCCAGGCGCCGACAAAGCCCCGGGCGCCGAACCGCCGCGCCTATTACCCAAGCCCACGCATCACCGCCGCGACCACCGCGTCCGCCGTAATCCCGAAATGCGTATAAAGATCCTCAGAACGACCCGAAGCGCCAAACCCGGTCATGCCGATGAAGGTGCCCCCCGGTCCCAGCCAACGCTCCCACCCGAACCCTCCAGCCGCCTCGATCCCAACACGCGGCGCCCCACCCAGCACCTGGGCGCGCCACGCCTCGTCCTGTTGCCCGAATAATTCCCAGCAGGGCAGGGACACCACCGCCACCGCGATATTGTCGCCGGCCAGTTTTTCCCGAGCGTCCATGGCAATCGCCACTTCCGATCCGGTGGCGATGATGGTGGCCTGCCGAGGCCCTTCCGCCTCAGCCAGGACATAGCCGCCGCGGGCGCAGCGGTTTTCGCCGGTATCCGTTCGCAGCGCCGGCAGCGCCTGGCGCGACAACACCAGCAGGCTGGGCCCCTCCATACGCCGCATCGCCAGTTCCCAGCACTCGGCGGTTTCCATCGTATCGGCCGGCCGGAACACATGCAGGTTGGGCATCGCCCGCAGGCTGGCCAGGTGCTCGACCGGCTGGTGAGTCGGACCGTCCTCGCCCAGGCCGATGGAGTCGTGAGTCAGCACATACACCACCCGTTGGCGCATCATCGCGCACAGGCGCAACGCCGGGCGCAGGTAATCGCTGAACACGAAGAACGTGCCGATGTAGGGAATGATGCCGCCATGCAGCGCCATGCCGGTGGCGGCGGCGGCCATGCCGTGCTCGCGGATGCCGTAATGGATGTAGCGGCCGCCGTAATTGCCGGCGGAGATCGCGGCCATCCCCGGCACCAGCGTCAGGTTCGAACCGGTCAGGTCGGCCGACCCGCCTACCAACTCAGGCGTCGCCGGCACCAACGCCTCCAAACACATCTGACCTGACGCTCGGCTGGCCAGCCTGGGCCGGTGGTCGGCGATGTCCTGCTTCAGGTTCGCCACGGCTTCATGCCAGTTGTCCGGCAGACGTCCGCCCATCACCCGTTCGAACTCACCGCGCTGGGCATGCCGGGCGAGCCGCTTCAGCCACGATCGGCGGGCCGTGGCGCCACGGCTGCCGACGGCGTGCCAGCGTTCCAGAAGGTCGTCTTGGGTGACGAAAGGGGGCTCATGCCACCCCAGAAGGCGTTTGGCGCCGGCCGCCTCCTCGGCACCGAGCGGCGAGCCGTGAACCCCGTTGGTCCCCGCCTTGGTAGGGGCACCCAGACCGATGATGGTGCGGCATGCGATCAAGGTCGGCTTGGTGGAGCGCACGCCGAACGACAGCGCGGCGTCGATCTGGTGCGGATCATGGCCATCGACCCGCTTGGTGGCCCAGCCGTAAGCCGAAAACCGCTTCAGCACGTCGTCCGAGTAAGACAGGGCCGTATCGCCATCAATCGACACATGGTTGTCGTCATACAGAACCGTCAGCTTCGACAGAACCAGATGGCCGGCCAGCGCCGCGGCCTCGTGACTGATGCCCTCCATCATGTCGCCATCCGACGCGATGACCCAGGTGCGGTGATCCACCAGCGACTTGCCGAAGCGCGCGGCCATGTTGCGTTCGGCGATCGCCATGCCGACGGCGGTCCCGAGGCCCTGACCCAGCGGGCCGGTCGTGG
>JAYUEJ010000627.1:0-3927 GCA_043739265.1 Rhodopila sp.
ATCGTGGGGATCGGCTGGTTTTGGGGAACCGTCCTGCGCTACGCGTTACACTTGCTCGCCTGCGGCCACGTCGCCGTGCTGACAGAACTCATTACCCGCGGACAGGTCGGTAACGGCACCGAGTCCATGCTGGCCTACGGCAAGCGCATCGTGCTGCAACGCTTCGGCGAAGTGAACATCCTGTTTGGCTTCAATATGCTGGTGCGCGGCATTTTGACCGCGTTCCATCGGACGCTCGATTGGGTCAGCGACCTGATCCCAATTCCCGGGTTGGAGAGCCTGTCCAGCCTCGTCAACATCATCCTGCGCGCCGCGACACGCTACATCGACAAAGTCATTTTGTCCTACAATTTGGCGCGAAACGATGGCGACCCCTGGACCGGCGCGCGAGAGGGGCTGGTCTATTACGCCCAGAACGCCAGGCCGATCTTGATGACCTCGATCTGGATCGTCATCCTGGAACGTCTCCTGAGCTTCGCGCTGTGGCTTTTGTTGCTGGTCCCGGCCGGCGCGATCACCGTGATGCTGCCCGCGGGCGTGCGCGAAAGCGGCGGCCTGGTCACCATACTGATCGCTATCCTGCTGGCCGGAACGTTACGCGCGGCATTCATTAAGCCGCTGTTCCTGATCATGATGATGGTGCGCTTCCACGCTTTGACCGAAAACCAGCCGATCAACCAGGAATGGGATGCTCGGCTTTCCACCGCGTCCGACAAATTCCGCAGTCTGGGCGCTGGATTCTCCATGCCGTCGGGAACGAAAGGCTTCTGGCCGAACCGGACGTGACCAACATCGCCAGGGGAAAATTCTGACGCCTGGTATTTGGATCGTTCCGGATTCATCCGACAATCACGCCGCGCGGAAACGCGGCGGCACAGTCCGATACCGACCCCTTGCGGACCTCACGGTTTTCCCGAATGTAAGGATCCGGGGGCCAGGCTGGTCTTCATGAGAGGATCCGACATGCTGACCATCCACCATCTCGGGATATCGCAGTCCGAGCGGATCATCTGGCTCTGCGAAGAGCTTGGGGTGCCGTACGACCTGAAACGCTACCAGCGTGACGCTGTTACCAACCTCGCTCCGCCGGAGTTGAAAGCACTCCACCCGATGGGCACCGCACCGGTGATCACAGACGGTGACGTGGTTCTCGCCGAGTCCGGCGCCATCGTCGAATACATCGTCGCCAGGCACGGTGGCGGCCGCCTCGCGCTGGGGCCAAACCACCCCGATTTCGCCCATTACCTCTACTGGTTTCACTTCGCAAACGCCACCTTCCAGGCGTCCATGGGGCGCAGCATGATCCTGCGCCGCCTCGGACTTGCGCCGGACAACCCAACCCTGCTCGCGATGACGGGGCGTCTGGACCGTGCACTCCATCTGGTCGAGACGCGGCTCGGTGAGGCGGACTACTTTGCCGGCAGCGAGTTTACCGCCGCGGACATCGTCATGGTCTTCTCGCTGACGACCATGCGGGTCTTCATGCCGTTAGACCTCGCCCCGTATCCCAACATCCTGTCTTACTTGCAGCGTATCGGCGCCCGCGATGCCTATCGAAGGGCGATGCGGAAAGGTGACCCGGACATGGTACCTCTGCTGACCTGACTGTGCCGGATGGGACGATGCCTGGCTCACGAGCCTTGTCGCACTATTTTGAGATACGATTGCCCTGCCTGCTGCGTCGCCAGCGGCATTGGGTGACGGTAGGCGTGGTTACAACCAGGGCGTATCGGGGACGGTCTTCAAATCATCCCGCACATCGCGCATAGTCGGTTGGACGTCCAAAAGGAAACACGAGCGATGCGCAGCGCCGTCATTGTCACCACCGCCCGCACACCGATCGGACGCGCCTATCGTGGGGCGTTCAACGATACTCAAAGCCAGGCTCTCGGCGGCCACGTCATTGCCGCCGCCGTGAAGCGGGCCGGTATTGATCCAGGGGAAGTCGAGGACGTGGTGATGGGCGCGGCTCTTCAGCAGGGCTCGCAGGGCTTCAACATCGCGCGTCAGGCCGCCCTTCGCGCAGGTCTGCCGGACAGTGTCGCAGGCATGTCGGTGGACCGGCAGTGCGCCTCCGGCCTGATGGCCATAGCCACCGCGGCGAAGCAGATCATCCAGGATGACATGCAGATTACGATTGGCGGCGGTCTGGAGTCGATCTCGATCGGGCATCCTTACGGCATGTCCGGCGCCAGGATGGTCGGTCACGCGTTGATCGAGGGCAAACGCCAAGGAGCCAAATTCGTCGTTGTAACAATGTGCGTCGGTGGCGGAATGGGTGCCGCCGGCCTTTTTGAGGTAGCCTGACATGCCGGTCGATCCACAAATCCAAATGCTTCTTAATCTGCGCGCCGGCTTGCCGGAGCTTCATACGCTGTCGGTGGCCGACGCCAGGGTCCAGTTCGCCGCCCGCGACTTTGCCGGCCTGCGAAGGCCGGAGGTCGCCAGCGTCGTCAACCGTGACATGCAAGGTCCGGGTGGATCGCTGCCCTTGCGGATTTATACTCCGCTTGGCGACGGCCCGTTTCCGCTGATGGCCTTTTTCCACGGCAGCGGATTCGTGGTGTGCAGCCTCGATACCCATGACGGCATGTGCCGCAATCTATGCGCGGGTACCGGCTGCGTTGTGGTCTCGGTGGACTACCGCCTGGCACCCGAAGCGAAATTCCCGGCGGCCGCTGATGACTGTCTGGCGGCAACGCGTTGGGTGTTCGCGAACGCGGCGGCTTTGGGCGGCGACCCGGGACGCCTGTTTATCGCTGGCGACAGCGCGGGGGGCAATCTTGCCGCGGTGACCGCTTTACGTATTCGCGACGAGGGCGGCCCGCCATTGCTGGGCCAGCTTCTGATCTATCCGGTCACCGACTATTATGAGCCTGGCACGCCCTCGATGGTGGAAAACGCTGTCGGATACGGCCTGACCCGCGAAGGGATGATCTGGTTCTGGGACCACTATCTTGCCGACCCGTCGCACGGGGCGAATCCACACGCCAGCCCGTTCCGCGCCGCGGACCTGAGCCGCTTGCCGCCCGCGCTGGTGGTGACGGCGGAATACGATCCTCTACGCGATGAGGGCGAATACTATGCCGAGCGGCTGCGTCAGGCTGGTGTGCCGACCGAGATGAGGCGTTGGGACGGCATGAATCACGGGTTTTTCTTCTGGCCGGGGGTCGTCGATCGGGCCGGCGCGGCGATGGATGAAGCCTGTGCGTGGGTCAGGTCGTTGCTGGGGCGATGATGCCAGATTTCGTCCAGGGTGAGGCAGAACCAGTGCGGTCGTGTGGCCGATGCCGCCAGCCGCGCTGGTCGCCGGCGCGGTCTTGCCTCGAACCGATCGTGCGGCGGGCGGGGGGATCGTGGTCATGATCTTTCCGCCGGTTTGCTGGTCCGGATGACCCCGCCTGGATGAATTTATGTCCATTGCGTCCGATCAGCATCGTTCCGATTGACCTGACGCGGCCCGGTCCATAGCTTCCGGCCATGTCCGATACCATGCGTTCTGTCTCGTCCGAAATCCCGAAGGCCTGGCCGTTCGAGGAAGCGCGCAAAGTCGCCCAGCGGCTCGCCGCCTCGGGCAAGGACCACGCTCTGTTCGAGACTGGCTATGGGCCCTCCGGCCTGCCGCATATCGGCACCTTCGGTGAGGTCGCGCGCACCACCTGGGTCCGCCGGGCATTTTCCGAAATCACCGGATTACCGTCCCGGCTGCTCGCCTTCAGCGACGACATGGACGGGCTGCGCAAGGTGCCGGACAACATTCCCAACCGGGATATGCTGACGCCCTATCTCGGCATGCCATTGACAAAAATACCCGATCCGTTTGGCACCCACGATAGCTTCGGCGCCCACAACAACGCGCGACTGCGGGCATTCCTGGATTCCTTCGGCCTTGAGTACGAGTTCGCCTCCTCCACTGAATACTATAAT
>JAYUEJ010000628.1:0-3924 GCA_043739265.1 Rhodopila sp.
CGGCGGAATGCGCAGATGCATGCGTTCAGCCTGCATCAATTGCTGCACGCGCATAACGAACTTATTTACGGAATGGCAATGGACCCGAACGGCCTGCCCGAGGCAGTGCGCGATAAGGTGCTGGCTCGGGTTGCCCGGGCGAAGGAGGCGAAGGTGAAGACGGCGAACGAGTAGGGGTCGGGGGCGTCGCCAATACGGTGACATTGGCGGCCAAGCCGGGATCGGGGGGCCTTCCGAAACTTGTGCCATCTGTGATTTCCAGGTCGCCAGTAACAAAAATTTGGAGGTTTCGATGCTATGACGCCCCCGGAAATCGTATCGCGGGATTTCCAGTCAACCCGACACAGTGCTCATGGGCGAAGTCTGGCGAGTGTTTCAGTTGATCCTTTCAACGCAGAGGCCGCAGAGGCGCAGAGCAACTGTGTTGAACGATAAGCTGCGAGCGGTTCCGGACAACAGCGGTGAAATGCCAGCCGGCATCAAGGACAACTTTGCCTCGTCACCTACCCATGGCAGGGCTGGGCCATGGCACCCGGCTGCCTCAGGGTTTCCAGTCAGGGTGAAAATGCTCTTGCACGGCATTTTACAAAGAACGAACACGCCGCTCCAAAAAGAGGGGACTGTGCGCATGCAACACCGCGAAGTCGGGTTCACCGCCCGCAAGCACGCCCCTTCCGCTCAAACCCCCGCCAGCTCCAACACCGCGTCCAGCAGCACCTGCGCCCCGCGCGCGACTTGTTCTTTCGTCGAATACTCTTTCGAGTTATGCGTGATCCCCGCGACACTCGGCACGAACAGCATCGCACTTGGCACCAGCGGCGCCATCAGCACCGAGTCATGCCCCGCCGCCGCGATCATATCCCGTGTGGACAACTGACGATCCGCCGCCTTTCGCCGCAACAGCGCCCCCAGCCTCGTATCGAACACGATCGGCCCAAACGTCGCGTAAGGATCGACGTCGATACGAACGCCCCGACGTCGGGAGATTTCGGACAGCGCCTGCCGCAACGCCGCTTCCATCCCGATCGCCGCGTCCGCGCTGTTATGCCGGACATCGCAATGCAGTCGGGTGATATGCGGCACATTTCCCCGCGCATTCGGAATATTTTCGATCCAGCTTGCGCTCGCCCGCCCGCCGGGTTCCCCCGCCAGGCCGATCCGTTCGACCACCAGAATTACCTCAGCCGCAGCCGCCAGACTATCGACCCGCCGCGCCATTTCCGTCGGACCGACATGGCTGGGTTCACCCATAACGGTTATCTGAAAGTAACGAGCCTGCATCGTGCCAACCACGATACCGATCTCGGCACCGGTCGCCTCCATGACCGGCCCCTGCTCGATATGCAGCTCCAGCCACGCGCTCCAGTCGCGCGGGGCAGGCGCCAGCGCACCAGACTGACCGCTTTCCGCCAGCGCCTGCGCGACCGAGACCCCGTTGTCGTCGGTGATCGCCAGCGCCGAAGCCAACGGAAACTCCCCGGCCGCGACCCGGCTGCCCATCATTGCCGGGCGGAAACGGCTGCCTTCCTCATTCATCCAATTGACCAATTCCAGCGGTGCCCGCGTGGTGACGCCTGCGTCATGCAGTGCCCGCAGCACTTCCAATCCCGCCAGCACGCCGACGGTCCCATCGAAGCGCCCGCCGGTGGGGACGGTATCCAGATGGCTGCCAAACGCCACCGCCGGGGCCACGATGTCAGATCCGGTGCGGCGGAGAAACATGTTACCGATCGCATCCTGCTCATGCCGCAAACCCAGCTTCCCGCACCAGAGCAACAACAACGCCCGGGCGGCAGTATCCTCCCGCGTCAGCGCAAGCCGGCAGCTTCCGCCTTCGGGCGTTGGTCCGATCTCGGCAATGTCCATGATGGACTGCCACAAGCGGTCGGGGTCTATCGTTGGGATCACGAGATATCCTTCATCGGGGGGGATCATCCTGTACGGTGGAAACATCGCCCAAACAGTCCGAGCGCACAATCCCAAATACGCCATTCGTGGACTTGATCCGGGGACCCGTCCGGCCTCCGGCGGCGGTATAAGTCCCCGGGTCAAATCCCGGAACAGGAGGGCCAGTATCCTCCGTCGAAGATATTTCTTAAAACCTCACAAACAAATACGAAGCCAAATTAGACTAACGCGTCCCGTCGTCGATATCTCGCAGGCTCCGCCGCATGATTTTTCCGGTGGAGGTCTTCGGCACATCCTCCACGAACTGCACCGCGCGAGGGACCTTGTAAGCCGCCAAATGTGTTCGGCAGTGGTCGATCAATTCCTGCCGGCCGATGTTAACGCCAGCCTTCAGCATCACATAAGCTTTCGCGAGCTCACCCTTCGCTTCATCCGGCACGCCGGCAACCGCTGCCAGGGCGACCGCCGGATGCATGCAAAGCACACGCTCCAACTCCGCCGGATAGACGTTGAAACCCGCCGTCAGAATCATGTCCTTCTTGCGATCCACGATGGTGAAATAGCCGTCCTGGTCCACCGTGGCGATATCGCCCGAATGCAACCAGCCATCCGGTTCGATCGTTTCCTGCGTGGCTTTGTCGTTGCCGTAGTAACCGTCCATCACCATCGGTCCCTGGAACATCAGCTCCCCCCGCTCCCCGGGGCCCAGCACCTTGGATGCATCGTCCGCATCGACGACCCGCATCTGGTTGCCGGGGTAAGCGATGCCGATGCTGCCTCGCTTATTCGGCCCAATCACCGGATTGGCGCTGGCCGGGCCCGCGAGTTCGGTCATGCCCCAAATTTCATGCACCGGGCAACCGACCCGGTCACTGAACTCCTGCGATTTTGTCGCCGGCAACGTCTGACCGCCGGTCCAGCAACGGGTCAGGCTGGACAGGTCGTATGTGTCCAGATCAGGATGCGCGAGCAAGTAATAATAAACCGTCGGCACCCCATCGATCATCGTCGCCCGATGGTCGGAAATCGCCCGCAGGAACGCCCGCTCCTCGAAACGAGGCACCATGATGAAAGTTCCCCCCGACATGATGGAACTGTTGAAGACGCTCGACCCATAGACGTGCGGGCAGGGTAACGAACTGACGACGCGGTCGTTCGGACCCCGCGCCGCCATGACCCCGGTGCCGATGGCGGCATACAGGATCGAGCGATGGCTTTGCATGGCACCTTTGGGAAACCCGGTGGTACCGGATGTGTAACAGATTGCCGCCAGATCGCCGGACTGGCGCGGCACCGGATCGAACAGCGCGTTACCCTGTCCCAGCCAATTGGTGAACGAACTGGCGCCGGTGGGACAGGTGTCGCCCCACAGGACGACGTCCGACAACGTCGAGCCACCCTTCAGGTCCAGCAAATGCTCGCCCTTGTCGCGGGAAGCGACCACGGCGCGGGCGCCGGAATTCTCAACCGCATAGCGGACTTCCTCCGGCGTCAGCATGACGTTGATCGGATTGATCACCGCGCCGGTTTTGACGATGCCGTAATAGGCGACCAGCCATTCCCAGCAGTTGTGGCCGTACAGCGTTACGCGGTCGCCGGGTTGCACTCCGGAGGCGACCAACCCGTTGGCGATTTTGGCGGACAGACGGTCGAGTTCGTTGAAGCTGAACGTTCTGTCTTCAACAATCACCGCGGTGCGGTCGCCGAAGCGGCGTGCGGCGAGTGGCAGTATTTCGCCAAGTGTTTGTGTCATCGCGCTTCCTCAACTTTATTGTAAAGTTCCACCAGAATAAAGTAAAGTCAAACCGAATCTGTGTGATGCCCGGGGCCGAAGCAGCAAGATCATGTTTGCGGCGACCTGGAACCGACGGCATGCCGAATAAGAAAATAAACGCGCAAATTGTCATCGCGAGTCGAGCAGCAACGAAGCTTTAACCCGCAACCGGCAAGGCTCGGCCTGCCCACCACCTTGCCAACCACGCCCCCGCATCGCATGGTCCGCCATCATGTGGTTCG
>JAYUEJ010000629.1:0-3923 GCA_043739265.1 Rhodopila sp.
GCTTCGCGGCTGGCGCCTCGGGTGGCCGGCGCATCCTGGCATCGGTGACCCAACTGATGGCATTCGTTGCGGATTTCGGCATGACACTCGACGAGGCGGCCCATCAACCCCGCATCGATGTTTCTGATCCGGAATATATTTCCGCCGATCGGCGGTTGCCTGCCGACGTCATCGATGCACTGGCCGCCGACGGTCCCGCCGGGGTTGTGGAACATGCTGTAATGCCAATCAACTTCGGCTGCCCAAACGCCATCATGTCGCAACCGGACGGATTGCGTACTGGCATCAGCGATGTGATGTCACCATGGGCGGCCGCCCTGGCCCAAACGTAACAATGCATATTCGAACTGAAAATAAGGCAATTTTGTGGCAGAAAAAACTTCACTTTTTCGTTTCTGTAGGGTGAGATACGCGAAATCGTAAGGATCCACCGCGGATGTATCGTGTTGCCAAATTCTGTATCGCCGTCGGCCTTGCGACACCAGTAACGGCCTTGCCCACTGCGTTGACGCACGCCGGCGGGAATCCGCCGTCTCAGGATGCGGCTCTACCGATCGACTCCTCCCATACTATGTCGGATCGGGACAATGCCATGGCCGAAGAGAGGATCGGCGACCTGTGCTGGCAGGGGGCCGCCGATCACCCGCTGAACCGAACCGAGGCAGTGCGTCACTACGGCAACGCTGCCAATCTCGGGATCGCGTCCGCCGAACGTAAGCTGGCGATCGCCTACGCCAACGGCGACGGCACCCGGGCCGACGACGCCCAGATGCTGCACTGGCAACGCAAGGCCGCGGAATCCGGCGATGCGGAAGCCGCCGGCATGCTGGGCTACGCGATCCTGATCGGCCTCGACGGCACCTACGATATTGTGGAAGCCGCGACATGGTTGACGTTGGCCACCGAAAACGCTCGCTCCGAAGCGTGGCGTTTTCACGCAGCGTCGTATGCCCGCGATGCCCAAAGCATGCTCACACAAACTGAACAGGACGCATTTCATGTGCGCCTCGCCCATCTCCGCGCCACCCTGAAGGAGGAGTGACGCCTGTCAGGTCATCGACTGTGCCCGCCATGCCACCATACCGCCGCGCAGCACCGCGATGTCGGGCACGCCGGCTTGTCGCAGGTACTCGGCCGCCGCCGCGGAGCGCCGGTCGGTGTGACAGACCAAAACCACCGGCCGCTGGCCGCCCGGGATCTCCGCCGTACGTGTCGGCAACTGATCCAATGGAATGTTTAATGCACCATCGATATGACCGAGCGGGCCGGAGAATTCTCCGGGACCCCGGACATCGACCACCAGCGGCGGCGACGCCGCGTTCAGCAAGGCCGATAACTCATCCGTCTCCAGCCAGGCCACCGCCCCGGCAGGCGAACGGCCCAATAGTTTGTCGAACAGATTCATCGTCAAATCCTCTCATCTCACCGGTTTCGCGTCTTCAGGCGATGCGGTAAGCTTATCGCCCCGAGGACGCAGCCTGGAAAGGTCTCAGTGATGGACTTCGCATTGACCGACGCGCAACAGCAAATCCGCGACGAGGTCCTGCGTCTGTGCGCGCGCTTCGACGACACCTATTGGCTGGAACGCGACAACACCGCGACATTCCCGCACGCTTTCTTCGATGCGATGGCGGCAGGCCAATGGCTGGGCATCGCGATGCCGGAGAAATATGGCGGCGCCGGCCTCGGCATCACCGAAGCCGCCATCATGGCTCAGGCCGTGGCGGAGTCGGGTGCCGCCATGAGCGGCGCAAGTGCGATCCATATCAATATCTTCGGCCTCAACCCTGTGGTCGTCCTTGGCACCGAGGCGCAGAAGGCCCGCATGTTGCCGCCGTTGATCGAGGGAAAGGACAAATCGTGCTTCGGCGTGACCGAACCGGACGCCGGCCTCAACACCACCGAAATCACCACCCGGGCAGACCTGCATGGCGACCATTACCGGATAAACGGGACGAAAATGTGGACCTCCACGGCTCAGGTCGCGAACAAAATCCTGCTGCTGGCACGCACCACGCCGCTGGATAAGGTCAAGCGGAAGTCGCAGGGCATGACCCTGTTCTACACCGACCTCGACAAAACCCATGCGGAGGTGCGGCTGATCCACAAGATGGGCCGGCACGCGGTCGATTCGAATATGGTCTTCTTCGAGGATATGCGTGTGCCGGTCGAGGACCGCATCGGCGAGGAAGGCGAGGGATTCCGCGCCCTGCTGCACGGCCTGAATCCCGAACGTGTGCTGATCGCAGCCGAAGCCGTCGGCATCGGTCGCGCGGCCCTGGCCAAGGCCGCCAAGTATGCGCGGGAGCGTGTGGTTTTCGGCCGGCCGATCGGCCAGAACCAGGGCATCCAGCATCCCCTCGCAAAGAACTGGGCCGAACTGGAAGCCGCGAACCTGCTGACGTTCAAGGCCGCATGGCTCTACGACACCGGGCGCGAATGCGGCGCCGAGGCAAATGCCGCGAAATACCTCGCGGCGGAAGCGGGTTACCATGCCGCGGAACGGGCCGTCCTGACCCACGGTGGCATGGGTTACGCCCAGGAATACCATGTCGAGCGTCTGTTCCGCGAAAGCATGCTGCCCCGCCTCGCGCCCATCACCAGCGAACTGGTCCTGAGCTATTTGGCGGAACGCGTGCTGGATCTTCCGAAATCGTATTAATCCACCCCAACAACCCCACCCAATGTATCGCCGATCGGTCGATTCAAAACCAGATCGGCGACATCATCCAAACCAGTCCGCTGCAAATTCAGAATAACCAGACCAGCTCGGTTTCGCTTTGCCAATTCCGGGAACCCAGCCGCCGGATACACCACCAGTGACGATCCAATCGCAATGAATAAATCCGCCATCAGCGTCTCCCGTTCCGCTCGGCGCATCTCATTGATTGGCATCGATTGGCCAAATGATATCGTCGCGGTCTTCACCCAACCCCCGCAAGCACAATGCGGAACGATCCGATCGCTTTCAAAATCGACCCGCAGCGCATCGATCTCATAGCGTGTGCCGCAGTCCAGGCAATGCGCGTAGGTCGTGTTGCCATGCAACTCGATGACCTTGTCGTCGGGAATGCCGGAATCCTGATGCAGCCCATCGATGTTCTGCGTAATGACCGCGGCGGCCTTGCCGGTCCGGATCAGTTCCGCCACCGCCCGATGTCCACGATTGGGGGCGGCCTGCCGCAACACCTTCTCCATCGCGAAACGCCGCCGCCACGTCTCCCGGCGTGCGTTATCCGAGCGCATGAAGTCGGAAAAATCGATCGGCGTCTGTTTGGTCCAAATGCCGTTCGGACTACGGAAATCCGGAATACCTGACTCCGTGCTGATCCCCGCGCCGGTAAACAGCACGATCCGTTCGGCCGCATCGATCAAACGAGCGAACTCTTCCAGGTCCTGGTCCATCGGAATGGCTCCTTTCGCCGCAACCGTACTGCGTCGCGCCGGCGTCGGCCAGACCGCCTGTTTCTCGACACCACCACGTCCTCCGGCTACAGACGAAATCGGAGACAACACCGCCATGCGTTTCGGAATCTGGGCTCTCGTTCACGGCAGCCGCGGTGCGTTGCAGGACCCGGAGGAACCGTACGACGCCTCCTGGGAACGCAACCTCGCCCTCGTCCAGGAAGCCGAACGGCTCGGTTTCGACAGCACGCTGGTCGCGCAGCACACCATCAACCCGCATCACGCCCCCAACGATCAGCTCGAAGCCTGGACTTCGTCCGCCGCCCTGGCAGCGGCGACCAGCCGGATCGAGATCATAACGGCCATCAAACCCTATCTCTATCACCCCGTCGTGCTGGCCAAGATGGCACTGCAGATCGAACACATCAGCAAAGGCCGCTTCGCGCTCAATCTGGTGAACGCGTGGAACATGCCGGAACTGGAGAAAGCCGGCATCCCCTTCGCACCCCACGACGAAC
>JAYUEJ010000630.1:0-3920 GCA_043739265.1 Rhodopila sp.
ACCGGCCGCGATTGTTCGGTGGTGCGGTTGGATCGGGGCCAGACGTATTGCCGGCCGGTGGAGCCGGCACCCGAACCGCCGGTGTTCTGCACGCGCGGCCTGGGGTCGGTGGATTGCTGGCAGGACCCCGACAGCGTGCCCGGTCATCCGCGGGGCGTGGCGGACGGACCGGTCGGGCTCACGGCTGAGCAAGAGGCCGACCGGGTGCGAACATGGCCGTGGTAAGAGAGATTGAGGTTTGTGGGGAATGCCGCTATAGGGAGTGTGTCGCCTCCGGTTGGGGGTGCGCTGGACCCGTAGCTCAGCTGGATAGAGCGTCGCCCTCCGAAGGCGAAGGTCGCACGTTCGAATCGTGTCGGGTCCGCCAGTTTTTCAATTAGTTCGGAGATTTCGGCTGAATCCTGAGCGGTGTTTGGGGTCGCTGGATGCCATTTTCGGATGTGGGAATGTTTGGTCCCGCTTGCCGGCCACAGACCGGGCTTCCGGGAAACGAGCGGGAAAGCTAAGGCGCCGCCTTCAACCCAGCCACGATCATCGCGATCCCTTGGGCATGCCAGCGTTGGATCGCCTTATGGTCTGCCCCCAGCACCTTGCCCAACCGGCGCCACGGAAACAGATGCCGGTCGGTGATCGGATGCACCAGGCTGCGGGCGCCCACCACGCGACGCAGCACATAGCGGTCCAGCGGAATCAGCGGAATCCAGCTCATGGCCTCATCCATGCGGGTGATCTTTTCAGCCGACGGCACCGACGGGCGGATGCGGGCCTCACTCCAGCCATAGGCGTCCAGCGCGGTGCGGACGATCTCCAACGAGGAGCTGCGCAACCGGGTTGACCAGCCGGTGCCGGGTAAAGCGAGCAAGGTCGCACCGGCTTCCTCCAGGCGATAGACGACGAAATCCGCATCGATTTCGTAGCCGTTGGTCATC
This sequence comes from Rhodopila sp., assembly GCA_043739265.1. GTDB lineage: Bacteria > Pseudomonadota > Alphaproteobacteria > Acetobacterales > Acetobacteraceae > Rhodopila. The sequence continues at coordinate 930 of JAYUEJ010000630.1, forward strand.
CACGGACGGACAGCCTGGTTGGGGGCGGTTGCGGTGGCGGTCTTGGCGGCGCGCGGGATCGTCATGGTCAGGTCCTTCCTGCGTTTTTTGGGGCGTGCGGTTTTTTTTGGGGCTGCGGTTTTATGGGCCGTGCGGTTTTTGGCTCGTGCGTCTGGCGGGTGGCCGGGATCAGCGGAGCGCGCCGGGCGTCCGGAACGGCACGGTCTCCAGGCTCGTGCCGCGGGTGATGGCGCCCCAGCTCTCAACGTGTCCCGCGGGAAGCGGCGGCCGTTCGGATTCGTCCAGGATCGTCACGGCATGGGCGGGGGGCCGCTCCACACCGATGGCACGGGCGTGTTCGATGACGGTCCAGCGGGCGAGACCGAGCGCGAGAGCGATGACATCCCAGGCGGCGCCTTCGGTTCGGAGGCGGCGGATTTGACCATCTTGTCCGTCTGTCCAGACTGTTTTCCCAGGCATCGGCGGCTCCATTGGCGAACAATAAGTGAACAAGACGTTAGTTAGATAAAATAACGTCCGCCGTCAATGAAAATAACACTTTCGGCAAGGAAATTTTCCCTTGATAGCGGAAGACCCGGGAAAATCCGGCGATTCAACCTCTCATCATCCGCCAAAAGTGGCCCCTCACCGATCGCCTCCCGCCCAGCCAACGCGAACCGAAGCGCGGCGCGTCGCCGATCGATTTCACTGGCTACGTTAGGATATGTAAGGCATACTAACGTCCATGAGCACGCCCATCGATATCGGAACCCGTATCCGCGCCGCCCGCCGGGATCGCGGCCTGACCCAGGATGAACTGGCCGAACAAGTGGGCGTTTCCCGCAGCGCCGTCGCGCAATGGGAAACCGGGCGCACCGGGCAGGTCACCGGCAACCTGTCGCGCATCGCCGGCGTGCTGGAGGTCAACGTCGAGTACCTGATGTATGGCGATGACAAACGCGCAATGGGGGAGGTACGGCAGGGCGACGAACTGGCGTTGCTGCGCCTGTATCGCGAATGCGACCCCGAGGACCGGCAGATGCTGTTGCGAACCGCGCGTCGGCTGGCGAGGCATTGAAAAAACCGCCGCTCAGATGTGGGCGCGGCGCGGGCTCGTTTGAACGGGAAACACGCATTCAGGGCGGCAATAGGACCTGATAGTCCGGGGATCGAATGGGAAAAGAATTCTACCGTTCGGATGCCCGATTGCCTCAAAGACCCCGCGGCGCGGCGGCGCGCTGCAGCCGGTCATTCACCGCCAGCCCAAGACCCGTATCGGGAATAGGCATCACCGCGATCGCCCGCATGCCCAGCCTGGTGCCTTCGGCATCCAGCCAGCGCAGTCCCTCAAACAACCGCGCGGCGGCTTCGATGGTGTTGCCCGATGCGCTAAGCTGAAAGTGGCACCCGGCGCCTGGCGGAATCGGGCCAAACGCCAGCAGCGCCTCATCACCGGCGACCGCGACCGCATTCAGGCGCACCGGCAAATCGGGTGCGTAGTGCGATTGCATCAGGCCAGGGGAGCGCAGGCCCGCCACGGGATGGCCCGCCGCTTGCGGAATCCCGCGCTGAATGGAGCCCAGGCAGGCCTCCAGGTCCTCCATCGAAACGCCGCCCGGCCGCAGCAGAACAGGGTCACGCCCGCTGAGGTCCAGGATGGTGGATTCAACCCCGACCTTGCAGGGTCCGCTGTCCAGGACGGCGTCGATCAGGCCGTCCAGTTCATCCAGCACATGCCGAGCGCAGGTCGGGCTGATGTGCCCAGACCGGTTGGCGGACGGTGCGGCGATCGGTCGATCGGCACGCAACAGCAGCGACAGCGCGGTCGGATCGTCGGGGACGCGCACCGCCAGGGTGTCCAGGCCGGCCCCGGTCAGCAACGCCACGGGGCAATCCGCCTGGCGCGGCAGCACCAGAGTCAACGGGCCTGGCCAGAACGCGCGTGCCACCTGCATCGCCCGCTCATTCGCCAGGACATGACGGAATGCGCTGTCGGCGGATGCGTAATGACAGATCAGGGGATTGAAGCGCGGCCGCCCTTTGGCGTTGAAGATCGCGGCGACGGCCGCGGCGTTGGTCGCATCGGCGCCCAGCCCGTAAACCGTTTCTGTGCCGAATGCGACCAACGCTCCGCCGCGCAGCAACGCCGCCGCCCGCGCCACACCCTGTTCGTCCGCGCCCAAAATCTCGGTCATGGCGGCAGGCAATAGCCAGTCTGCCTGGACATGGCAAAACCCGGCGAACCGGGTTAGGTTGGCAGACCGATCGACTGGGGACATCACGAACATGCTCGACATCACCTTCGCCAAGCCGGCATTGCCAAAATCCGGCGCGCTCGTGCTGTTGATCCATGAGGGCGAGGCGCCCTCCGGTCTGTGGGCTCGGATCGATGAAGCCACCGGCGGTGCCATCGCCCGCGCGTTCGATGTCGCCGAGTTCAAAGGTGAGAAGGGCAAGACCTGCGCGATTTTGGCGCCGGGCGCCAACCTGACCCGCGTGCTGGCGGTCGGCCTTGGCAAGCCGGCGGAGACGACGCAGAAGATCCTTGAAGAGGCCGGCGGCTCCATCGTCGCCAACCTGTCGCGGGAAACGGCGGTCGCCGTCGCCAACAGCGCATTGTCCGCGCAACAGGCCGCCGAGGTCGCGTTGGGCGCGGTGCTTCGCAGCTATCGCTTCGATCGCTATCGTACTAAGGAAAAGGCCGAGGACAAGCCGAAATTATCCACCCTGACGGTTCTGACCGCTGAACCCGCCAAGGCCAAAGCGGCGTGGGAGCCGTTGGATGCGATCGCGAAAGGCGTGTTCCTGGCGCGCGATCTCGTCAGCGAGCCGCCCAACGTTCTTGATCCGCCCGAAATGGCGGAGCGCTGCCGCAAGCTTTCGGAGATCGGCCTGAAGGTCGAAATCCTTGGCCCGAAGGAAATGGCCCGGTTGGGTTTCGGCGCGTTGCTGGGTGTCTCGCAGGGCAGCGTCAAAGAGCCGCGCATGGTGATCATGCACTGGAACGGCGCC
>JAYUEJ010000631.1:0-3919 GCA_043739265.1 Rhodopila sp.
CCACGCCGCCGGTGCCTGCATGCTTAACCCGACCGACGTGCGGCCGAACCGTGCCTGAGCCGCCTGCCACAACGGCATGATGGCGCGCAGCTCCGGCCCGAACCCGCCGGATGCATGCGTCGCCGGCGCCACCCAATCGGGATTGTCCAACCAGCCCGGTGGATCGTCCGGAAAATCTTCCAAAATCACAGGCCCGTCCGTCCGTTCCAGCAACGCCAGCGCCGCTCGGATCATCCGCGACTGGAATGCGGGATCGCCGGGCTCGCCCAAGGGGCGCCCGAGCATGGCGGGGGTCCACAGGGCGCGGGGGGGACGGGTTTTCTCGGCCTGCACCCGCACCAAAGCGATCGCTACCGTCGAGAAACCACGCTCTTCAAGTTTGTGTGAAAGCGCGCACACGGCGCGCGTGCAAAGCGGTCAGACAGGGGTGAGCAGGACGGAATCGATCCGTTCCTGCCGCAACTGCCCCTGTATCTGATCGACCGCTGCGTCCATCGCGGCCGGGTCGGTGGACCCCATGACCGAGTAATGCGTGTCCGCCACGCCGCCGATGTCTCCCGCCGCGGCCAGTTCGCGCAACCGGTCGATCGGATAGACGACATTGATGTCGCGCTGCCAGCCGGCGCGGTCGAAGTTGATGGACACATGACTGAGCAGCAGATCGCCGGGCGCTGTGCCGGCCGCGACGAACCGGACTTCGCCGGACCCGAACGCGAAAGGTTTATCGCCGCGGCGGATCAGCGCCGCACTGGTCAGGATGGCGATGCGCCGTTGCGACAAAGGTGGGCCGGCAACGAAGGGAGTCGTTTCGAACGCCGGACACGGAATGTTCAGCACCGCATCGCGGGTCGGTTGAGGAATGTCTTCGGGGCGTGCCATGCAAAGATCGTGGCACTCCGATTCTAAAGGCGCAAGCCCGATGACCTGCTCGCCATGCGCATTGACGAAAATTGGGTCGCCGACGCCATATGAAGTCCCCGGGTGCGATGTCTCGCAGAGCCGGGGCTTGTAGTCAGCGCATGCGACCGAACGGTCCCGCCGCTTCGATCCCCTACTTGCCTTCCGTTACAAGCGCGAAGTCGATATTGCCCCGCGTTGCATGACTGTACGGGCAAATGGTGTCGTGCGTTTCTTGCGCCAGCGCACGAACCTCGGCGGCAGCCATAGTCGCGACCTTGACATGCATTTTGACCGCGATACCGAAGCCGCCGCCCTCGCGCGGGCCAACCGCCGCATCGCAGGTGACGACAGCCCCGGACACGTCCTTCTTGTGTTTGCTCGCGACAAATTCCAGCGCGCCACCGAAACAGGCCGCATAGCCGGCGGCGAACAGATGCTCCGGCGTGGTGGTGTTCGGCAGACCCGGTCCGCCCATCTCCTTCCGCACCGACAGATCGACGCTCACCGAATGGTCGGTCGTCTCGGCGTGTCCATTGCGTCCGCCGGTGCTTTCAGCGGTCGCCGTCACCAGCGGCTTGATCGTGTACGCAGCCATCTTGCTCTCCCTGATTGGGCATGGATTTAACAGGACACCGCCGTGCCAACACGGCGGTGTCCCGCGTATTTGTTGTCAGACCGCCTACCGCTCCGAGCCGGCAATACCCGATGCTTTTGCCACGCCGGTGCCGTAAGCCGGATCAGCTTGCCTGCAATTGCCGATGTGGCGCAACTGGTTCTCCCTCGGCGGAGCGCGCGGTCGTCTCGAACAGCACCTGCCGCCGCGCCGGTGTCATTAACCGGAACGACTGGCTGTTCGAGTATCCGCGCATAACTCGGAACAAGATCGTCGTAAAACGAATTGAGCCGACCATGCCGACCCGCCACACCCTTCACCGCCGCTTCATTCTGGCGCAACCTGGGTTTGTCCAAGGAAAGGAAACTACGTCCAATGGGAACGGAATCGTCGCTGCGCGAAGCAGGTGCCATCACCGGCGTCGGGGAAACCAAATACCTGCGCGGAACGGATCGCACCGCGCTGTCGTTTCAGCTTGAAGCCTCGCTGAACGCGATCCGCGATGCCGGGCTGCAACCGTCGGACATCGACGGGCTGATCCCGTATGGTCACGGTGCGGTCGCCGAGGACTTCATTACCAATTTCGGCATCAAGGATCTGAAGTTTTCCGCCACCACGCCGATGGGCGGAGCGTCCTCGGTCGCCGCGATCCAGTGCGCCCTGGCGGTGATCCAGGCCGGCATCTGCAAGCATGTGCTGATCTCGCTGGGCCGCACCGGTTATTCAGGCGGCCGGATCGGCACGCGCGTGCAACAGATGCCGCAATTCAAGGTGATCGGCGAATTCGAAATGCCGCTGGGTGCCATCGCCCCGGCGCAGCTATATGCCCCGATGGCGCGGCGACATATGGAGCTTTACGGCACCACGTCGCGGCAACTGGCGGAGGTCGCGGTAACGACACGGTATCACGCGTCGCTGCAAACCAACGCGACGATGAAGAACTTGATTACGATCGAGGATCATCAGTCCAGCCGGATGATTTCCGATCCGTTGCGGCTGCTGGATTGCTCGTTGGAGAGCGACGGCGGCGCGGCGGTGGTGATCAGCGCCCCGGATCGGGCGCGCGATATGGCGAAGCGGCCGATCCTGGTGATGGGGGTGGCCGAGGGTCACCCGGATTCTCCGTCCGCGATCACCCAGCGGCCGGATCTGACGACGCTTGGTCTGGCCAAGGCGGCCCCAAAGGCGTTCGCGATGGCGGGGATCGAGCGCGGCGATATCGACGTGGCCGAAGTGTATGACTGCTTCACCTACATCGTGATGTGCCAGTTGGAGGATCTGGGGTTCTGCAAGAAAGGCGAAGGCGGGGCGTTCGTTGAAAACGGCGCGCTGGGTTTGAACGGCCGTCTGCCGGTGAACACGCATGGTGGGCTGTTGTCGCAGGCTCATATGGCCGGAATGAACCACATCGTCGAACTGGTGCGGCAATTGCGCGGTGAAGCGGATGCTCAGGTGCCGGATGCGGAGATCGGGTTGGTGACCGGCTACGGCGATATGGGCGATGGCGCCCTTGCCATCATGCGGAGGGCCTGAGCAGTGGACGCTGTTTACGAGAAGCTGGTGCCGTCTCCGTCGCCGGAGACGCAACCATATTGGGATGGGCTTCGCGAGGGCCGCTTGCGGCTGCAATGTTGCGCGGACTGCGGCAAGGTGCGGCATTATCCGCGGCCGATGTGCGATGCGTGCTGGTCGATGAAGGCCGGTTGGATCGATGCGTCGGGCCGCGGGACGGTGCATAGCTGGACGATCACGCACTACGCCTTTCACCCCGGGTTCAAGGGGGACCTGCCTTATATTCTGCTGACGGTGGATTTGCCGGAAGGCGTGCGGATGAACGCTCAGGCGCGCGGGATCGAGGCGTCGGCGTTGCGGGTCGGACTGCCGGTGGTGGTGGTGTTCGACCGGGTGAAGGACGATCTGACGCTGCCGGTGTTTGAGGCGGCGTAGGGGATGGTGCGTCTGCCGTTTTGAAAGGACGCACAGAACCGGTTGTTTCTTAATCGGCATGGTTCGGCTGTCCTTCGCTGATGCGGCATCTGGCTTTATCAGCGGCAGGGCGGCCTTTCGGTCGAGGTGACCCGGCAGAATCCCGTGCCATTGTTCGGACCCAGTTCAGCGCCAAGACGCCAAGATCGCTGGGCGCTCGGTATGCGTGATGGTCCACCGCCGGCAGAGTGTCCAATGCCTTGGCGTCTTGGCGTCTTGGCGTCTTGGCGCTGAACTGGATGTTACAACGTCGAAGGCCGACACCATGGGGCTTCATCGCCGGAACGCTGGTCCTCCCGCCACGGCAGCGGCGAGGTCCGGCATTATCCGCGGCTGATATGCGATACCTGCCGGTCGATGAAGGCCGGTTGGATCACCGCGTCAGGCCGGTTTGAAAGGGCACACAGGACCGGTTGTTTC
>JAYUEJ010000632.1:0-11762 GCA_043739265.1 Rhodopila sp.
CCGCCCCTGGTCGCGCTGTCCGCGACCGGCAACGATTCGGATTGCGTTTTGCCCGGGTTTTCGACCCACCGCGACCGACTGACGACGCCGGCCGTCACTAAGTTGCTCGCGTTTTCGTGAAATTGGTGTTGAAACCGGCTCGGTTTTCTCCTTACACAATCTTGTGAGGAGAGTATTTAATGACGGTATCGGAATGGTGGCGCGGCGCGGTCATCTATCAGATCTATCCACGCAGCTTTTTCGACAGCAACGGCGACGGCGTCGGTGATCTTCGTGGCATCACCATGCGGCTGGACCATATCGCCAGCCTGGGGGTGGACGCGATCTGGTTGTGCCCGTTCTTCGTGTCGCCGCAGCGGGACTTTGGATACGACGTCGCGGATTATACCGCGGTCGATCCGCTGTTCGGCACGATGGCGGATTTCGACGCGCTGCTGGTTCGGGCTCACGCGCTGGGGCTGAAAGTCCTGATCGACCAGGTGTGGAGCCATACGTCCGACCGGCACCCCTGGTTCCTGGACAGCCGCGGCCGCCGAACAGCGGCGAAAGCCGATTGGTATGTGTGGGCCGACCCCAGCGCGGACGGCACACCGCCGAACAACTGGCTGTCGGTGTTCGGCGGATCGGCATGGACCTGGGAACCGCGGCGGCGGCAATATTTTCTGCACCATTTCCTTGGTCACCAACCGGCGTTGAACCTGCACAATCCGGCGGTGATGGATGCCCTGCTGGAGACCGGACGGTTCTGGCTGGATCGCGGCGTGGATGGGTTCCGGTTGGATGCGATCGACTTCCTGCTGCACGACGGGTCGCTGCGGTCCAATCCGGCGGCCCCGGCGCCCGAAAATGTGCCGGCGAAGCTGTTCGGCATGCAGCTTCATCGGCACGACATGATGCAGCCGGAGACGTTAGGGCTGCTGGTGCGTATGCGCGGATTGATGGACGCGTATCCGGGGACGGTGACGCTGGGAGAGATTTCCAGCCAGCCCGGCGCGTTCGAGCGTGTGGTGACCTGCTCGGAAGGCGCCGACCGGCTGCACATGGCCTATACACTGCGGCCGTTACGCGGGGGTTTCGATTGGGCGACGGTCCGCGATTTACTGCGCGATCTGGCCGGCACCGGAACGGACGGCTGGATCTGCTGGTCGTTCAGCAATCACGATGTCGAACGGGCGGTCAGCCGCTGGAATCCCGAACCGGGTGCCGCGCCCGATCCGGCATTCGTGCGGATGCTGATGGCGCTGCAGTTGTCGTTACGTGGAAGTATTTGTCTTTATCAGGGTGAGGAATTGGGGCTGACGGAGGCATCCCTGTCCGAAAACGAGCTGCGCGATCCATTCGGAATTGCCTATTGGCCGGAATTTCGCGGGCGCGATGGCAGCCGGACTCCGATGCCCTGGCGCGCGAATGCGGCGCATGGGGGGTTCACGACGGCGGATGTGCCGTGGTTGCCGGTGCCTGAGGCGCATCTCGACCTGGCTGTGGATGTGCAGGAATCGGATGCATCGTCTGTACTGCACGCGATCCGCCGGTTCTTGCACTGGCGGCGCGGGGTGCCGGCGCTGGTGCGTGGAACGTTGACCCCTGTCGCCCTGCCGTCTCCGCTGATTGGGTTTATTCGAGACTATGAGGGACAGCGCGTGCTGGCGGTGTTCAATCTTTCGGATCGGGCGGTCGGGTTGGACTCTCTGATTTTTCGAGGCGCGTCGCGGATGGCGGGGAATGGGTTCGAGGCCTGCGGCGGTGGAGATAACCAACTGGGGCCATACGGCGTGCTGATCAGTGAGCTTGCCGTGGCGACGGTGTCCGCTGCGATGGCGGACTCTTGAATATGGTTACAATCTTTCGCGTTGACTGATTGGGACGCTGTGGGCGCCATGGCCGGTCAGAGCGGCGTGACGTACCGATTGTTCGAAGTTATGATAATGTGAGGGTGATCGTCCGTTTAGAGCATTTTCACGACGATTGGAAATTGCGCGTCCTTCTTTTACCGTCATGGCGCGACGTGTCCGGGGCAACCTGTTCCATCCTGTGCCGCGCCAGTTGGCCCGATGTCATCGTGAAAACGCTCTAATGCTTCATACAAAAATCAAGGACATTTCCAGTCAGTGTTCGTGATTTTTGGCGCGTTATTTTGGGGTAATCGGCATAGTCTTTGTATTGCTGACCGGCGTGTTGCCGTTATTCTGTAGAGTGGGTGTCACGCCAGGAATTTTTTTGCACGGAGACAACGCGAGGGCGGCGAAGGGCCACTGAGAAACCGTGCCTCCGACGCGGTGCCGCCACTTGCGGCGGGATAAAATGCTTCTGGCAGGCCCGGGCCGCTGCGCCAGTTTCGCGCGACGCCAATCCGAAATTTTGGTGCGACAGAATCGTAACGAAGACCACAGTTGCTCCGTGGCGCTTCGTGGTTCTCCGGCTGGCTCCGTGATGAAAATGCAGCAAGAATGAATGAACGCGCGATTTGGACGCTCCCCGTGCCCGGGATACCACGGGTGTCACCGTGCCGGAGCGGCGATCGCGCAGCCTGTCATTGATGAAGGCTGTGAACGGAATCGCCTTTGAGTCTGAGGGCAATCGGAGGAATAACCAAAGGTGAAACGCCAAGATGGGCTGTTGGGGGGCGTATCAGGTGGCCGGGCGGCCGATCGAACCGGGCACCATCTGGGTGTTCTCACCTGAAGTCGGTGTCTTGGCGTCGGTGTCTTGGCGTCTTGACGTGCTGGTTCGTCCGTTTCCTGCTCCGGGCCTTCGCGCGGGCTTGGACCTGGCGCATCATGGTGGCGGCGCGCATGCGCGTGGCCTTAAACAAACGGCGCTTATCCGCGCGACCCACGGAGTACTGATCCAATGATCCATGTCATCGCCATCATCACCGCCAAGCCGGGCCATCGCGATGCGATCCTGGCGGCGTTCCGCGCCAACATGCCGGCCGTGCATGCCGAGGTCGGCTGCATCGAGTATGGCCCCGCCACCGACTCGGACGGCGTCGGCCCGTTCCAAACAAAATTTGGGTCGGACACGTTCCTGGTGTTGGAGAAGTGGGAGAGCCTGGACCATCTGAAGGCGCATGCCGCCGCCCCGCACATGGCGGCCTATGGCGCGAAGACCAAGGACCTGATCGCCAGCCGCGTTATCCATGTGCTGTCGCCCGCCTGACGACCGGGGCCGTTCGGCTTCGGCCGGACGGCTTTGCTTTGCGAGGACCGATATGGTCGATATCAAAACAATACTGCCTTGGCGTGGCGCCACAACGTTCGGCCGGCGGACAGGGGCGCCCCGATTGGCGTCATGACGAGATATTTGGCTGATATTGAATTTTGTTGCTGTACTGCCATCAAGTGGACGGGCGGCATGGACTTCGGTCTCTTGTCGACACAGTCGTGGTATTTTCCGCACGGTCGTGGTGGCGGTGGAGCCACCGGGACGCGATGATCGCGTTGCGACAATGACCTGAAATAACGTTCATCCGGGATTTTGGATTGGCTGAAAGCAATATTTCAACACGGAGAAAATCGGAGGTTGCACAGAGATGCACTGAGAAAAAGTGGTTTTCGGCGCTTCGCGTTTAGGTTCGAATCGCGGATTCCGCGTTGCGCGAGGCAATTTCTCGGTGGGTTTTATGCAACATTCGGGTCTCTCTGTGGTAAATATTGTTGCATGCGATCGATTGCGCGGACGGGACGCGGCGGATGAACACCTTCTCCGTGATTGCTGATTATGATTCTTAGCAGCACACGGCGGTCCATAACGATCAAGAAACCTCCGTGTCACGCAGCGGCGGCGGGGGTCTTGGTCTCCTCCGTCCTTCGGACGCGCAGCCGCCTGATGCGTCTTGCGTCGGCGTCCAGGACGCGGAATTCCATGCCGGATGGGTGGCTGATCACCTCCCCGCGTGTCGGCACCCGGCCGGCCAGGGTGAACACCAGGCCGCCCACGGTATCGATGTCGGCGTCGCGTTCGTCCTCGCTTAGGATAAGGCCGACCTTTTGCTCGAAATCCTCGATCGGCATGCGGGCGTTCAGGTCCATCGCGCCATCGGGACGTTCGGTGATCATCGGCGCCTCCACGTCGTCGTGCTCATCCGCGATGTCGCCGGTGATCGTTTCGACCAGGTCCTCGATCGTTACCAGGCCGTCGATGCCGCCGTATTCGTCCACCACCAGCGCCAGGTGAATCCGCTGCATGCGCATCTGCAACAGCAGATCCAGCACCGGCATCTGCGGCGCGACCATCAGCGGCTTGCGCAGGATGGCTTCCAGGGTGAACGCCTCGGGCCGGCCGACATAGGCAAACACGTCCTTGATGTGGATCATGCCAATCACGTCGTCCAACTGCTCCTGATACACCGGCAGGCGGGAGTGGCCGTCGTTGCGGATCAGTTCGATTGCCTGCGCCAGCGTCACATCAGCGCGCATGGCGACGATGTCGGCGCGCGGGACCATGACATCGTCGGCGGTGGTCGCGCGCAGGCGCAGCACGTTGGCGATCAGCAGCCGTTCGTGCCGGTCGAGTTCCGGAGCCTCTCCCGGGTGCTGCTGCGCATCGACGGCTTCCTGCACCAGTTCGGCGATGGAATCGCGCAGCGAGTGCTCCGCATGCTTGCGACCGAGCAGATAACTGAGTCGGGTGAGAAGGGTGCCGCGATGGGCGCTCATGCGCGTTTCCAGGGGTTGGGCACGCCGATGCTGTGCAGAATGCGGGATTCGGCCATTTCCATCCGGCGGGCGTCGCCGGGGTGGTCGTGGTCTTCGCCGCTGAGATGCAGCGCCCCGTGGACCACCAGATGCGCCAGATGATGCGCCGGGCGGCGGCCCTGGGCGGCGGCCTCGGTTCGGACGACGCCCAGCGCCAGGATGATTTCCGGGGCGGGGTGTTCGTAGGTCAGGACGTTGGTGGGCTTGTTTTTGCCGCGGTGGCGGGCGTTCAAACCGCGGACGACCCTGTCCGACGACAGGACGATCGTGCCTTGCATGCCCGCGGCGCGCGCCGCCCGCCGGACGATCGTGCCGGCGTTGGGGATCAGCCGGTGCCAAGCCGGATCCGCCACGACGATATCGATGGTGGGACCATCGACGTCGGGCGGATGGGTACTAGGAGGTTCCATCGGTATTCAATGTGACTCTTCTGGATAGAAAGGCGGGTCTGGATAGAAAGGCGGGTCCATTATCTGCTCGAAACCCCAAGGGCAGGCGACGGGCAACACGGAGCGTTCCAGGCTTGTCTCCCGACACGCGCCCAATTAGCCTTACGATACGCCGCCACGATCGGCTCTCCAAGACCGGATTTAAGGGTTGGGATGTCCCCGAGGCGATCTTCGCGGCGGTTGCGTCGCTCTTCGAGCGCCAGCCGCCCGTTTTTGCCGCGGTGAACAGGTGGGTGCCGCCCAATGAGCGAATGCATGAGCGCTACCGTGAGACGGTTTACCAGTTCCCGCTTTTCGCTTTTGCCCATGCTTTCGATTTCCTCGGCGATGTGCTCGATGTCCGCCTCGGATAGAAGGCGGGCACGCAGCAACCCGGCCTGTTCGTTGGCCCGGGCATGGAAATCCTGATCATAAAGCTGTTGATTGTTCATATCTGGCATCTGGGAGGGATCACGGGCGCGACACCGCTTCCAGCCAAAAGTCTGGGTCCATGATTTGATCGAAGGTCCAGGGACAGAATTCCGGGAAGGTGGCCTTGGCAAGACCTGTCTCACCTTCGGCGTCCCGCGACGCATATCGATAGGCTTGCGTCAGCGCGGCCGGAAGCAATGATTTGAGACTGGGATTGTCGTCGAGATGAACCTCTAGCCGATCGCGATTATTGGCGATGGATGCTTCCCATGATGCACCGCGCCGGCGTGGCTGAAACTGCCATTTGAGCAAATGCAGCAGCAGGATACTCAGCCGGCTGACCAGTTCCCGCTTTTCGCTTTTGCCCATGCTTTCGATTTCCTCGGCGATGTGCTCGATGTCCGCCTCGGATAGAAGGCCGGCACGCAACAACCCCGCCTGTTCGTTGGCCCAGGCGTAGAAATCCTGGTCATAGAGCTGCCGGTTGCTCACGTTCGTTATGCCACTTCCGGCCAAAAGTCAGCGTCCATCATTTGCTCGTAGCTCCACGGACAAATCTCCGGAAACGTGGCCTCCGGCAAGCCGGTTTCGGCTCCGGCTTCGATCACGGCGTTACCGTAGGCCTGGTCGATGGCTTGTGAGAGCATCGACTTCAGGCTGGGATTATCGGCCATGTGGACCGTCAGGTCGCGCCGTTGCACGCGGATCGTCGCCCGCCATGACGCGCCGGTAAGACCTGGCTGATAGTGCCACTTGAGCAGGTGAAGCAGGAGCACCGTCAGCCGGCTGGCGAGTTCGCGCTTTTCGCTTTTGCCCATGCTTTCGATTTCCTCGGCGATGTGTTCGATATCCGCCTCGGATAGAAGGCCGGCACGCAGCAACCCTGCCTGTTCATTGGCCCAGGCGTAGAAATCCTGGTCATAGAGCTGCCGATCGCGCATGCCGAAAATCCTGTTACTCACTGGTCTGCGGCCGTTCCCGTTCCCGTCTTGCCTCCGACTGGGCGGCGTCGCGTTGATCATAGGCGCCGACGATGCGCGCGACCAGGGGATGACGGACGACGTCGCGCTGTTCGAAGCGGACGACCCCGATGCCCTGGATGCCTTCGACCGTATCCAGGGCATCGCGAAGGCCGGAGCGGACGCCGTTGGGCAGATCGACCTGGCTGAGGTCGCCGGTGACGACCATGCGGGTACCTTCGCCCATGCGGGTGAGGAACATCTTCATCTGCATGGCGGTGGTGTTCTGGGCTTCGTCCAGGATGGCGTAGCAATGGGCCAGGGTGCGGCCGCGCATGAAGGCCAGGGGGGCGACCTCGATTTCGCCGTTGGTCATGCGGCGGATAACCTGGTCGGCGGGCATCATGTCGTGCAGCGCGTCGTACAGCGGGCGCAGATACGGGTCGATCTTTTCCTTCATGTCGCCGGGCAGAAAGCCCAGGCGTTCACCCGCCTCGACCGCGGGGCGGGACAGCACGATGCGATCGACCTTGCCGGCCTGCAGCATGGCGACGGCCTGGGCGACGGCGAGATAGGTTTTGCCGGTGCCGGCCGGACCGACGCCGAAGACCATCTCGTGGTTGGCCAGGGCTTCCATGTAGGTGACCTGGCCGGGGCTGCGGGCACCGACGGCACCGCGCCGGGTGCGGATCGCCGGCACGTCCGACAACGGCAGGCGGGGATCGTTTTCGGCGTCCGACAGGCGGATCGCCGCTTCGATTTCAGGCCGTCCCACGCTTTCCCCCCGTTCCAAGCGTCGCCACAGTCCCCGCAATAACTCCTCCGCGACATCGACCCGCGATGCGTCCCCCGCGATGGCGACCCGATTGCCGCGACAGGAGAGGCGGACCCCCAGGGCCTGCTCGATCCGGACGAGGTGCCGGTCGTGATCCCCTAACAGCAGGGGCAGCAGGGTGTTGTTGTTGAACTGGAGGGTGATGGCCTTGCCGCCGCTTGCAGCGGGGGAGGGGGACTGAGGGGCTGCGAGTTGGGTCAAGCTATTCGTCTCTCCTGGACAAGGGTTCCCGCAAGTGAGTTTGAATGGTTCGCGACGATTCGCACCATTGATTCGGTACCAATAAGATCGACGCTCCCGGAAAGGTGTACCGGTTGTAGAAATGGTGACCGTCCGCCGATCTGACCAGGGTGGCGGCCGGGGCCGGTGAAAAGCACCGGCAGGTCCAGGCCGACACAGCTTGCGTTGAAGCCCACCTGCTGTTCGCGCAGCAGCGCCTGTAACGCCTGAAGGCGGCGGTCCTTCTCAGTTTCCGCCACCTGGAAGGGCGCGCCGGCGGCTGGCGTGCCGGGACGCTGGGAGTATTTGAAGCTGTAGGCCATCGCGAAGTTTATATCGCGCACCAGGGTCATGGTGGCCTCAAAATCGGCGTCGGTTTCGCCGGGGTGGCCAACAATAAAATCTGATGACAGCGCCATATCGGGGCGGGCATCGCGCAACTTGTCGATGATGCGGCGGAAATCATCGACCGTGTGCTTGCGGTTCATCGCGGCCAGCATGCGATCGGAGCCGGATTGGACCGGTAGATGCAGGAAGGGCATCAGGGTGGGGAGGTCGCGGTGGGCCTGTATCAGGTCGTCGGTCATGTCGCGCGGATGGGACGTGGCATAGCGCAGGCGCAGCAGATTGGGGATTTCGGACAAAGCGCGCAACAGGCGGCCGAGGCCCCATTCCCCGCCTTGGATGCCGCTTTGCGTGCCGGCGCCATGCCAGGCGTTGACGTTCTGCCCGAGCAGGGTGATTTCGCGGGCGCCTTGGGAGATGAGGTGGCGGGCTTCGCGCAGGATGGTGGCGGCGGAGCGGCTTTGTTCGGCGCCACGGGTGTACGGGACGACGCAGAAGCTGCAGAATTTGTCGCAGCCCTCCTGGATGGTCAGGAACGCGGTGACGCCTTGCGGGGTCTGGCTGTCCGGCAGGTGGTCGAATTTATCTTCCGGCGGGAAATCGGTTTCGATGACCTTGTTGCCGGCGCGGGCGGCGCGGGCGACCATTTCCGGCAGGCGATGGTAGGTCTGCGGGCCGAGGACGATATCGACGTACGGGGCGCGGGCGAGGATTTCGGCACCCTCGGCCTGGGCGACGCAGCCGGCGACGGCCAGGATCATGCGGCCGTTGGAGGCTTCCTTCATCACGCGCAGGCGGCCGAGTTCGGAAAACACTTTTTCGGATGCCCGGTCGCGGATGTGGCAGGTGTTGAGGATCACCATGTCGGCGCCATCCGGTTCCGACACCGGCGCATAGCCCAGGGGAGCGAGCACATCCGCCATGCGGCCGCTGTCGTACACGTTCATCTGGCAGCCCCAGGTGATGACATGCAGACGCTTGGTTTCGGTCATTCGGGAGGCTCCGCGCAACCCTGCCGGACCGTTCCGGCTTGGGGAGCGGGAGGAATGATCGGCCACACCATCTTGGTCAAGCGCGACAGCTCGGTTTTGTCTCCTTTTCCAAAGGTATTGTGGCAGTATCAGCCGGGTTCCTGTCAATGGAAGGTTGGCCGAGGGCCATCGCAGTTGAACTGCCGCGGCCGGGCGTTGGATGGCCCGGGGGCTCCTGGCCGCCGACACAGGGCTTTTAAACGGCGGACTCTGCCGCGGATACACGCCAATGAACGCTGATGAGCGCGGATAAAAGCCGGCTGGCGCCGTTACTCGGCGTAATCATCCCAGTGGAGATTAAGGTCGATATGCGTTCATCAGCGATTATCGGCGTTGACGTGCAGGCCCGCAAGACACACGACCCATGACCAAGCGGTCGCAGTGTCCGAAACCGGCGACACGTCAAATGCGATCCTGCTTACCCACTTTCCTCAGCCCATTTTTGCTGACGTGTGCGGACCTGCTCAGGCATAAATGTCGGCCAGCTTGAGCAGCCGGTCGGGCACCAGGACGCGATCACCACCGCCCGGCATTTCTGCTCGGTGCCGTAAATCGTCTCGAAGCCGGCCTCACTCGGATCTTTCTGAAACTGCACCTTGTTGCGAGCCATTGTTGCGCTCCTGTCAGACCAGGATGTTCATGCTATGGATCATGCTTGAGGGGCAGAGGAAAGTACCGAAGCAGGAATGCGATTGCCCTGCTTGTCGGCCTGCCAGTCGGGATTGATCGGCGATCCGGGGGGTATCGTTGGGTCGCTGGCTCGAGACTATGGATGAAGCATGGCGCATCGACCATGCGCGCTGATGCGGGATGATGCGGGATGATGGGGATTCACCCCCGATTGGCGCACCGAATTAATTGATTTCCGACCGCGACCCCCTAGAATAATCGAAATTCGACCAAGGTAATCGATTCTCGACCATGCCCCCCAGTTTTAATACTCCCCGAGTCTTTCGTGAACGGCTGGTTCCCTCCGGTGCGGAGCTTGCCGGTTACGCCGCCTTAGCGCACGCCTACGGGGCCGACGCCCCGGTTCGCCGAGCTTCCTGTGTGATTCCGACTTTTATCAAGGAGGGTCGGCAGGAGAAGCCAGACTGGATTATCTTCGAGATGCGTCGCAGGCCGGAGGCGAGCCTTGGCGGCCATATGATATTTGCGCTGCGGCACGAATGCCTCGATCTTCCCCTGCTGAAAAGAATATTCGACGCCGTTCCGGAGCCGGAGATGGAGGCGTTCATTGCGTCGGCGCCGACCGGTGCCTGGACGCGGCGGGCATGGTTTCTGTTCGAATGGCTCACCGGCCGCAGCTTGGCGCTTGCGGACGTCACAAGTGGAAATTACGTCGATGCGATTGATCCTGATGCCTATTTCACCGGGAAGCCGCGGAATTCGCCGCGGCACCGGATCCGGGATAATCTGCTGGGCACCCCTGACTTCTGCCCGATCATTCGTCGCACCGTTAGACTGGCCGATTTTATAAGCCGGACCTTCGACGCCCGGGCCAAGGAAATCACGGGACGTGTTGACGGCGTTGTATTGGCGCGCGCGGCGAGCTTTCTGCTGCTCGCCGATAGCCAGGCCAGCTTCGCTATCGAGGGAGAGAAGCCGCCGAGGAATCGGATCGAGAGATGGGGACGCGCCGTCATGCAAGCCGGGCAACGCCCTGTGTCGGTTGCTGAACTCGAACGTTTGCAGTCAGTCATTATCGAAGACGGCCGCCTTGTCACGCCCGGGATACGCACGGACGGCGTTTTCCTCGGGGACCGCGCATCGGATGGCAGTCCCATCCCGGCATTCATCGGCGCCCGCCCGGGCGACCTGACGCGCTTGATGAACGGCCTGATCGGGGCGAACGCCCGGATGTCGGAAGGCGGGATCGACGCAGCGATTCAAGCCGCGGCGATTTCTTTCGGCTTCATCATGGTGCATCCGTTTGAGGACGGCAACGGACGCCTGCACAGGTTCCTTATTCACCACGTACTGGCAGAGCGCGGTTATTCGCCACGCGGTGTTTTGTTCCCCGTATCGACCGCAATCCTGAACTCCATTGATGACTACGGGCGCATTCTTAGGTCGCATTCCGGACCGCTCATGGACCACATCGCGTGGAGGCCGAACGAGAAGGGCAACGTCGATGTTACGAATGACACGTTTGATCTGTATGCTCTGTTCGACGCGACCGACTTCGCGGAGTTTCTGTTTACCTGCGTGGCCTGGACGGTCGAACAGGACCTGCCGCGAGAAATCGCCCACCTGCGTGCATACGACCGCGCAAAGTCGGAAATCCTGGATCTGTTTGACATGCCAGACTCAAGTGTGTCGCAACTCATTCTTTTCACGAGACAGAATAATGGGGCGTTACCGGCGAAGCGCCGGACGGCGGCGTTCGCCTCCTTGTCCGACGATGAAGTCAAGGCAGTAGAACTGATTGTTCGAAGGGCGTTTTTGGGGGACTGAGACTCTCCCGGCATGAAGTCTGTCCTGTCGGTTTCACCCATCTTATGACGGTGGTGCCGAGCATGATTGCCGTGCTGTTCCGACCTTCGCAACACTGGCACCCTCGCAAGTTGCCAGGGGCAGCGAACTGACGTCTGGCGCTGGCCAAAGCATTTTCACCCTGACTGGCATCGGGGGGCTTTCGAAACTTCTGCCATCTGTGATTTCCAGGACGCAGGTAACAGAAAATCGGAGGTTACGATGCTTTGACGGCCCCGGAAAAGTAATTGCTCACCCCGGTATTAAGGGCCTTTCCTGGCTTCGTTGAGCGGACACGACGAACCGCACAGTATCGAGAACGGACGCCCCGTTTGCTTTGG
>JAYUEJ010000633.1:0-11749 GCA_043739265.1 Rhodopila sp.
GCCAACCCGTCCATTCCCGGCATTCTGACATCGGTGACGATGCAGCCCGGTTGCACCGATTCCAGCGTGTCCAGGAACGCGGTGGCGGAGTCGTACACCCGCACGGCCAGGCCCGCGGTCGTCAGCAGGAAGGCGACCGCCTGCCGCACCCCTTCGTCGTCGTCGATCAGATGGACAACGGCGTCAGGTGCCATCGGTCAGCTCCTGCTGGTTCAACCGCTTGAGGGTGAGACGAAAGATCGTTCCACCACCCGGATTGGGTTCCGCCGCAAGACGGCCGCCATGCGCTTCGACGATGGTGCGGGAGATTGACAGTCCGACCCCCATGCCCTGGGGCTTCGTAGTGACGAAGGGCTGGAACAGTTGCGCGGCGATGTCCGGCGCGATGCCGGACCCGGTATCGGTCACGCTGATTTCCACCATGTCGTCCAACTGTTCGGCGGTCGAAATCATTAGTTCCCGCCGCGTGGTTTCCTGCATTGCCTCGATCGCATTGCGTATCAGATTCAGGATGACCTGCTGAATTTGGATTTTATCGGCCAGCACGAAGCTGACGCGCGGATCGAACGCGAACGTGACGCGGATACCGGCCTCTTTGACCCCGACCAAGGCCAAGGCGCTGGCTTCCTCGATCAGTTTCGCCAGGCTTTCGACGCGCCACTCGCTTTCACCGCGCGCGACGAACTGGCGCATGCGGCGAATGATCTGACCGGCGCGCAAAGCCTGTTCGGCGGCGCGGTCGATCGCATTTCGCAACATCAACGTCGGTACGCTCTCGGCGCCATCCAGCAGCCGGCGGCAACCGTTCAGGTAGCTTGCGACGGCGGTCAGCGGCTGGTTCAACTCGTGCGCCAGGGTCGATGCCATTTCGCCCATCGCGGTGAAGCGGGACATGTGGACCAGTTCCGATTGCAGTTCTTGCAGCCGATGCTGGGTTTCCTGCCGTTCGCTCAGGTCGCGCACGAACCCGGTAAAGGCGCGCCGGCCGCAGGTTTGCATTTCGCCAACGGCCAGTTCCATTGGAAAGGTGGAGCCGTCCTTGCGCAATCCGACAACGACCCGCCCGCGCCCGATGACCCGGCGTTCGCCGGTGGCGAAATACCGCGTCAGGTAGCTGTCATGCTGCTCGCGGTACGGGGAGGGCATCAACAGACAGACATTCCGCCCGACAGCCTCGGATTCCGAATAACCGAACAGCCGCTGTGCGGTGGCGCTGAACGACCGGATCAACGCCTTGCTGTCGATCACGATCATCGCATCCGGTACCGTATCGAGCACCGATCGCAGATGGGCTTCCCGCTCCCGCAGATCGGTTTCGATCTGGTTCGTCACGTCATGACGATTGGAGTCGATCAGGATGCCGATCGCCTCGACCAGTTCACCGTGGAGGACATGTCCCGAGGCGGTATTTTCCTTGGGGACGTTGCCTCGGGCACGCAGCCAGTGTCCGTCAACCAGCGTTCGAAATTCAAAATCATACGCTTCCCGCGCTTGCAGTGCTCGGTCGGCGGTGCGGCGATCATCCTGGTGGATGAGTTCGAGAAAGCCGGTGTAGTTGATCGGTTCTCCGGATGTGTATCCGAGCAGGATCGCGGCCTGCGGTGACAGGGTGATCCGGCCGGTGGGAATGTGCCAGCGCCAGGTGCCAACACCGGCTGCGTCAAGCGGATCCCGTGATTGAGTGTCGCGACGCGCGCGCATGAAAATGTCCGGACTGGGGTTTCCGATCACCAAGGCTAACACGCCCGGGTTTTATTCCATATCAATACGGCACTATGTCGGGGCGCCGGTTGTCGCAGATCGTGCCTTTGAGAGGATCGCATTCGGTTGTCATCAGCGTTTATTGGCGGCGAATCAGGCGACTCGAACGTCCATGTCCACGGCCGGGAAGCACCAGGTTGACGAAAATCCGGCTGACACGGTTCAAATGCGATAGGCTCGGCCACTCCCCGGGCCGGGGTTGATCTGCATCAATGCACGATGGTTGATCGCGCCGATGATCGGCGTGCGACAGGAGGATGAAATGAGTCTTCGGGATCTCGTGGTCTTGCTGGACGGATCGCCGCGCGACGAGGCCAAACTGGCGGTCGCACTGCAATTGGCGCGACGCAATGACGCGCACCTGACGGGGTTGTGTGCGCTGGAACTGTTGTTGCCGAATGACATGTCGTTCGCCCTGAGCGGCTATCCGAATCTGTGGGCGCTGCCGGACTTTGCCAGACAAATCGAAGACCAGGCGCAGGAAAAGGCGGCGGTCATCGAAGCCAGCTTCCAGGACCTGCTGCGTCGGGAAAGTCGGCGCGGCGACTGGTTGTTGGAGACGGGGCCGCTGATCCCCGCCGTCATGCTCCGGGCTTATACGGCCGACCTGTTGGTGGTTGGCCAGGCCGATCCGAACAACAAGCCGCCGCCGGTGGCGCGAACCCTGGTCGAGGACCTGCTGATGATGTCAGGCCGACCGCTGCTTCTTATCCCTTATGCCGGGCAATTTGATACGGTCGGCACCAATGTCCTGGTCGGCTGGACCCGCACGCGGGAAGCGTCCCGCGCGGTGCATGACGCCCTGGCGGTGTTCGCCCCAGCGGCGAAAGTGACTGTGCTGACCGTCCAGTCCGCCAGACCGGCGACCGATATCGGGGGGCTGCCGACGGTCGATATCGCGGAACACCTGGCCCGCCATGGGTTGGAGGTTTCGGCCGCTCGGACCGTGGTGACCGATGGGCTGTCCCCGGCCGATGCGCTGCTCGATTATGCCTCCGACATCGGCGCCGATCTGCTTGTGGTGGGTGGTTATGGGCATTCGCGGACGCGGGAAATGATCATGGGCGGGGTTACGCGGGACCTGCTGCGGCATATGACTGTGCCGGTGCTGATGTCGCATTAGCGTGTAGTCAAGAAGGGTTTCGTCATACAGGTCAATCCACTATACCAATACAGCATCTGTTAGAAGGAACCGGAACATGCCCTCGCCCAATCGTTGCAGTTTAGCTGTTTCGTTGACCACCGCCGCCGCGATCGGTGTTATTATGATAACACAATTATCTATCGGTCCCGCGCACGCCCAATTGATGGATCAATTGAAGGGTGCTGTTGGATCGGGACAAGGCGGGTCCAGCGGCGGCGGCATGCTGGGTGGGCTTGACGGCGGAATGCCCGCGGTTGGCCAGGCCAGTCCGAGCAACACCGCAGGTGTACTGCAATACTGTATCAAGAACAATTATGTGGGTGGCGGCGGGGCTTCCTCGGTGAAGGATTCGCTGATGAGCAAGGTGACAGGATCGTCGGGCCAGGCGTCCAACGACAGCGGTTTCAAGGCGGGCAACAGTGGGACGTTGCAGACCGGCAATGGCCAGGGTTTCAGCCTGGGCGGAGACGGGATGAAAGCGCAGGTCACCCGCAAGGTCTGTGAGCAGGTACTGGCACATGCCAAGTCGCTGCTGTGATGGACCGTTAGACGGTAACGACGACGTAGCGACCCTCTACCGCCACCTGCACTGATTCAACAACGAATGGGCCGTCCACCAGCGTCTTGCCGGGCTCCACCGCTACATCGAAAGCGCGGGCCTGGACGCTGTTGGGGTCGCATAACGACTGGCCGGTGCGAATATCGAACTCCCAGCAATGCCAGGGGCAGCGGATCATTTCGCCTGTGCGGGTCAATCGGTAGTCGCCGGGGCTTGGCGCCACAAGGCGGCTGACGATTTCCCCCGTGCAGAGCGGCGCGCCTTGATGCGGACAGCGATTGATCAGGCCGTAGAAGTCATCGCCAATCCGGAAAATGCCGATTTCGCGGCCCTTGACCGTGACGATCTTTCGGGCACCGGGCGGGATGTCCTCGACACTGGCGACGACGTGACGGGTCATGCATCAGTCCAAATTGTACAAAGCACGCGCGTTGTCCCGGTAGATTTTCCGCTTCCAGTCGTCCGGCAGTGGAATTTTGAAGGCGTAACGCGGATCGTCCTGATCCCAGTGCGGGTAGTCGGTGGAGAACATTACCCTGTCCGGCCCGATCCATTCCAGAACAGACAGCATATCCTGCGGCCGTTCCGGTTCCTCGATCGGTTGGGTGGTGACCCAGAAATGCTCATGCACATATTCGGATGGGGAGCGTTTGAGGTGCGGCACCTCATCCTTCAGGCGCCTCCAGTGCTTGTCCAGGCGCCAGCACAAGGACGGCAGCCAGGCGAAACCGCCCTCCACCAGCACGATTTTCAGGTTGGGAATTCTTTCAAACACCCCCTCGCAGACCAAACTCGTAACCAGGGTCTGCATCGTCTGCACGTAGGACGGATGTTCCTCATGGTAGAACGATGGCCATCCGCCGCCGGTGGACGCGTGGCCGCTGGTGCCGCCCAGGTGCAGCGACACCGGGAATCCGTTCGCCGCGCAGGCTTCCAGGATCGGCCAGTAGCGGCGGCGCCCGAGCGGCTCCAGCCCGCGCGGTGGAATGTTGACCTGGGCGAAACGGCGGTCGCCGGCGCGTTTCTCAATCTCGGCAATGGCGGCTTCGGTGTGTTCGATGTTGACCTGGACGGCACCGAGCAAACGAGGGTCCGGGTCGCACCAGTGGGCGAGTTGCCATTCGTTGACGGCGGTGGCCATGGCGGCGCCGAATTCGACGTTGCGCTCCCCACCCGCGCCGCCGACCAGCGGGGCGAGCAAGCCGTAGGCGACATCGAACAGATCCAGCAATTGTGCCTGTAGCATCGGCAGGTCGGACCCGGGGTGGCCGCCGGTCGTGGGCCATGAGTCCATCCGCATCCCGTTGCCGGGGGACATGCGCGGATACATCGAGGTTTTGGCCAACCCCTGCCGGCCGCGACTACCGATGGTTTGTTTGTGTTCCAGCCAGCGCTTCGACAGGAACGGATCGAAATCGTTGGGGCCTTTGACGTATGGATGCACGTCGCAGTCGATGAAACCCATGTGGGTTTGGGCGGATTGGTCGGATTTGCGATCCAGGACGGTCACGTTCATCACGGCGTCTCCTTTAGGCGGGGATAAGTGTCCAGCGGGTTCTCAACACAGATTTTTTGGATCAATTCAGCCGACAGCCCGGCCGGCAACGCATCGTCGCCGTCGAAATGCCAGTGCGGATAGTCGGACGAGAACAGCAGCATCCTGTCGGAACCGAGCTGTTCAAGTAATATTTTAAGTTGGGATTCGGTCGGCGGCGCATCGAAAGGTTGCAACGTCAGACGCACATGCCGGCGCACGGTTTCCGTCGGCGGTTGCTCCAGCCACGGCACTTCGGCCCGCACGCCGCGCCAGGTTTTGTCCAGCCGCCACAGCGAAGCCGGCAGCCAGGTGACGCCGGATTCGATCAGCACGACTTTCAGGCCGGGGAATTTAACGAACACCCCCTCACTGACCAGGCTGTTCAGCGCGCCCTGGAATCCTTGTGCCTGAGAAACGTAATCCTCCAGATAATACGATGGCCAACCAAGCGCGCTGGGCGGATGCCGAAAACTGCTGCCGGCGTGGATGCCGATGGGCAGGCCGTGGGCCTCGGCGGCTTTGTAGATCGGCCAATTCTGGCGGCGCCCGAGCGGCAGTTCGGTCATCGCCAGCAACAGCACCTGGACGAAGCGATGGTCGGGGGCGAGGCGTTCGATCTCCTCCGCCGCCAGCTCCGCGCTGTGGGGCGGCACGACGATGGACGCGCGCAGGCGCGGGTCGCGGTCCAGCCACTCCGCCCTGATCCAATTGTTAATCGCTCGGCACAACGCCGCGGACAGGTCTTCGCTCAACATCACCTGGGCGCCATGGATCACGTTGCAGATCGCCACGCTCGGACGAAGGCGGTCGAGCAGGTGGGTCTGCACCGCCGCAAGGCTGCTGCCGGGCGGGCCGGACGGCAGGTGCCAATCGGGACGGCCATTGATGGCGGCGTTGACAGGGTAGGAGCTGGGTTCGAGGTTTTCCCGTTCCAGGCCGCGGCGCAGAATGTGTTCGCGCCAATAGTCGTCGAGGTATGGCAACAGCGCACGCGTGTTCGGGACGGCTGGATGGATGTCGCAGTCGATGGCGCCAATGGGTGGACGACCCCAAGGGGAATTGGCCATGGGCGGTGCTTTTGCCTTTGTTTATGAACGGGAGGCTAGGCGATACCAGGTTTGGTGTAAACGGTTTCAGCCGGACGCCGATGATGCACCAGATGATGAATGGACGATGACATGGCACGTAAACAACCCAAAGTATGGGGACCCATCACCCCGCGCCCGGTTCCCGCGGACCCGGCCGAAAAACAGACCATCATCGCGACGTGCGAAGCCTTCATCGCAGACGTCTTGAAACCGCGCTTCCTTCCCGTGATCACGCCGACTCCATTCAACTACCCGATTGACATCCATGGCGACTGGCGCGCCGGACGCTACCGCTTCATCACCCGCTACCGCTCCGGCCAGGAGGCAACCGCCGGCCAGGAATTCGATGCGCCCTTCATGCGACTGGACCATATGGGGCCGGATCGTTTTGACCTATACTGGATGCGGCACACCGGTCAGTGGTGGCCGCTGCACAGCGGTCTGTCCCAGGCCGCATCGCTGAAGGCGATGATCGACAGCGAAGTTCTGTATCCGCTTTAATCAGAGCCAACCCCATGAAGCTGCTGACATCCCGCCGCTTCGGTCCGCTCTGCCTGACGCAGACCTGCGGCGCGTTCAACGACAACCTGGTCAAGAACGCCATGATCGTGCTGGCGATCTTCAAACTTGGCGCGGGCGGAGCAGGCTTCGCGGCCCTGGCCGGCGCATTGTTCATCGCCCCCTACGCCTTCCTGTCCGCCACCGCCGGCCAACTGGCCGATCGTTTCGACAAATCACGCCTGATCCAGGCGACGAAGGCGGCCGAGGTCTTACTCATGGCCGCCGCCGCCGGTGCCTTCCTGATGAACAGCGTTCCAGGCCTGCTGGCGGTATTGTTCGGCCTGGGCGTGCAAGCAACGATGTTCGGGCCGCTGAAATACGGCATCCTGCCGGATCATTTGCGGGACGAAGAACTCGTCGCCGGCAACGGCCTGATCGAGGCATCGACATTCCTCGCGATCCTGGCCGGCACCGTGGCGGGCGGCGCGCTGGCGCTACTTGACGCCGGACCGGCGATCGTCGGAGCCACCGGCCTCGGCGTTTCGCTGATCGGCCTCGCCGCCGCGTTCGGTGTCCCAACGGCGCCGGCCGCCGATCGTTCGTTGCGGATCGGCTGGAATATCTTTCGCGAAACAGTGTCGGTGGTCCGCCAGGCTGCCACGATCCGCCCAGTCTGGCTCTCGATCCTCGGCCTGAGCTGGTTCTGGGCGATCGGCGCTACTTTGCTGTCGGAATTCCCCTCGGTCGCCAAGGATGCGCTGGGCGCGGACGGTCATGTGGTGACGCTGCTGCTGACCATGTTCGCGGTTGGTATCGGCGTCGGATCAATGCTGTGCGCCACGCTTCTGCACGGTGAGGTCAGCGCCCGCCACGTCCCGTTCGCGGCGTTCGGCATCACCGTGTTCACCTGGGATTTCGGGACCGCGGCGATCGGCGCCGGGGGCCTGACAACGGTTGCGGCCGTGCTGCACGCGGCAACCGGCTGGCGCATGCTGCTGGACCTGTTGCTGCTGTCCACCTGCGGCGGCCTGTATTCCGTGCCGTTATACGCCATCATGCAGGAAAAGGCGGAGCCGTCGCGTCGGGCCCGCACCATCGCGGCGAACAATGTGGTCAATGCGGCGATGATTGTGCTGGGCGCGGGGTTCGTTGCCGGGTTCTCGGCGGCCGGGGTGTCGGCACCGCGCGTGCTGCAAATCGCCGCCGTGGCGAATTTCGCTGTTGCGCTGGGGTTGGTTCGGGTGCTGCCTCGCCGGAGCCCGGGTGCGGGTGGCGGCGCGTCTCAACGTCCTGATTAACCCCATCAATCTGCCATGACAGCGGAACCGGCGGGGCGTTACGCCTCGGCGAACGCATCCAGGATGAGTTGACCGAACATCGTCATCTCCGGGCTGGTTTCGGCGTAACGATCGATGGTCGCTAATACCCGCCGCACGGTGTCGGCGTCCGGAGGCGCCCTGTCCGGCATACCAGGCAGGTGCGCAACGATATCCGGCGCGGCATCCCTGGCAGCCGACCTGAACGCGGCGCGCCTGGTAGCGGTTTCAAGCGCGGCAAACCGGGGTGCGAGTTCATCGGCCAGCCAGGCCAGGACCGCCGGCCAGTGGGCGATCTGCCGGTACAACGCCGGCAGGAACGGCTTGCCATCCACGTCGGTCGCAAAACGCATCAATACCGCGCGTTGGCCGGGCGGCAGCAAAGCCGGATCGGCGTTACCCGGCATCGGCGGCAGCAGGGCAGGCGGATTCCAGATGTCCGAAAATCCCGATCCGGCGGGGCGATCCCCGTTCAGCAGGCGCGCCAGACAGGCCCCGGTCACGATGTTCACCGGCGAGACCCGCACGAAATTGGCCGCGACGTTGCGGATCGCCGTCAGTCCCGCCGCATCGATACCCCAATCCCGCAACATCGCCGCGCTGACCGGTGCCGCCGGGGTCAGACGCAGCGCCCGCGCCAGCCGCCAGCCGGTTTCCGGAATCGCACCCGATACCATCGCCGGTCGCAATGCGTCCCAGGCCCATTCCAGCACCCCCGGCAGCGTTGCCAGGTAGCGCTGCAGCGACGACACATACGGAACGCCTGAGAAACGACGAATCTCGTCGTAGATCTCCGCGATCCGCCCGGTCGCGGCCGCTTCGGACAGTTCGGCGAGCAAGGCCGGCGGCTGATTGGTCACGGTGCGGTCTCCTGCTGATTGCCATACGGCCGAAAATTACGCCGGCATGCGGGTCAATCGGCCGAACCGCGAGCTTTCACCATGCGCAACGGGTTGTAGGTGATGACGACCGACCGATCCTGTTTCTTGACGCGATTGAACGTGCGTACCAGGCCGCGGTTCGGCCGGCTGGCGCTGCGGCGGCTTTCGACGACCTCACATTCGACGTGTATCGTGTCGCCTGCGAAGGTGGGGCCGGCGACGTTCAGTTCCATGTTCAGGAAGGCGAAACCGGTGTGCTGCATCGTGGCATGCACCAACAGCCCCTCGGCGAAGGAATAGACCATCGCACCGGGAACCACCCGCTGAGTGATGTCGCTTTCGGTGCGCAGAAACTCGGTGTTGGAAAACAACACTTCGGTCATGCCGGTCACGCCGATGAAGTTGACCAGGTCGGCCTCCGTCAGGGTGCGGCCGATGGTACGGAATTTGCGGCCGACCGGCAGGTCCTCGAAATAAAGACCAAGTCCCAGGACTTCATAGCCGTCGATTTCCGTCATTGTGGTTTTCCCCTCTGTTCGTTCAGGCCATCGTCATGGCACTGCTTTGCGTGCCACGGTGGTACCATGACATCCCGGATTTTCCGCTGTCTCCACCACGCCGAATGCAACGGCCGCGATCCAGGTCAGGCGAAGGACAGCGCTCGTCGTCAGCAGGAGCCCGAAGGCGCCGCGAAGCCTCACCGTGCGGCGCCCGAACCAGCGCCGTCACGGTCTCGGGTTCCGGACTCCGCGTCCATGTCACGATCCAGTTCTCCATCACTGACAACGGCAGCGCACGGCGACAGGGGTCGGTTCGATCAGGTATTCTCACCCATAAAGCCAGTGTAGGTTTTTACCAATTCGGGCACGGATGTTTCGAAAAACCGCTGCCCCTTCTCCGGCGTCGCAAGTCCGGGGTTGGACCCAATGCGCCCGTCCGGGAAACGCCGGCGGTAATCGGCGGGACCATGGAACCGGCCGGACGGTGCGCGCGGCGGATCGAGCTGCGCATCCTTGATCGTGGCCGGCAAAACATACTGTGTCAGCGCCACCTCGCTGGCGGTGGCGTGGCTGCCCTCATCGTCGCCAAACACCTCTTTCGCCAGCGTGCTCATCGCTTTTCCGTCCCACCAGTTCGCCAGCCGGCAGCGCAGTTCGTCAGTCCCGACCGTGCCGAAAGCGCCCTCGAATTCCGCGTAAATTTCGGAAAACGCCGCCTGCACGGTCGCGATGTTGCCGCCGTGGCCGTTGATGAACAGGAACCGGCGAAACCCATGCCGCGCCAGCGACAGAACATAGTCATGGATGATCGCGATCAGCGTGGACGGCTTGACGGTCATAGAGCCGGCGAAACCCATGTGATGCACCGCGATGCCGACGCCGATGGTCGGGCCGACCATGGCGCCGGCCGCCTCCCCGACCGCTTTGGCGATCACCTCGGCGCAGATCGCATCCGTCCCGATTAAGCCGTTCGGTCCATGCTGTTCGGTCGATCCGATCGGCAGGATGATCCCCTTTGACCGGGTGAGGTAGGTTTCGACCTCCTGCCAGGTCTGGTGCTGCAACAACATGCGCTTCTTCTCCCGCTAATCGGTTTTCGGCGCGATAACCGGGCCGCCGGCTGTCTTCCAGGCGCTGAAACCGCCGTCGATATGGGCGACAGTCTCCAGCCCCATGTCCTGCGCCGTTTTCGCCGCCAGCGCCGAACGCCAGCCGCCGGCGCAGAAGAAGACGAAGCGTTTCGTTTCGGCGAAGATCGGTTTGGCGTAGGGACTTTCCGGGTCGATCCAGAATTCCAGCATGCCCCTTGTGCAGGCAAAGGCGCCGGCCATCTTGCCCTCACGCTCCATTTCCCGCGGGTCGCGCAGATCGACGAACACCACATCGGGCTGTCCGTGCAAGGCGATGGCGGCGTCCACCGCCAGCGTTTGGATTTCCGCATTGGCTTCTTCGAGAAGCCGTTTGTAGCCTTTCTTCATGGGTACTCCGTGATTCCTAAGTAAAAGGCCGGTTTCCCGGCACATCGGACCTTCCGTTAAAGATACCCCGCTTTATCAGTGTCGGGAAGCTGCCGCCGGTGACGCGGGTGCTGGCGTCCCTGGTCATAGTGAGGGCCGCTCGCGACGAGGCCGACCAACATTGCCCTGCCGTCCGCACAGCGGTATCCGGCTTTGCAAAGGAAGACACCCCAATGGACATCGAAACCGCGGTTCAAACCGACGCCGACGCGCAGGCCAGGCTGGATCTGGCGGCCGTGCATCGTCCGCTGGCGCGGCACGGCTGGGGCGACGTGATCGTCAACTACGCCGCCATGCGCTTCTGCAACCGCGTCGGCTGCCACGATTACGAAGGCCTGACCGACAGTTTCGACGAACGCGAGCGCATCGTCGCCGCCCTCGGCAAAAACCGCGCCCTGATCATGCGCCATCACGGCATTACCATGGTCGGGGAGACGGCGCGCGAGGCGTTCTCCTTGATGAAGGAGTTCGTGCGCGCCGCGCGGATTCAGCTACAAATGGAAGCGACGGGTGCCGAACTGCTGGAAATCCCGCCGGAGGTCTGTGAACGAGTTGCGGCGCAATACGAACAACATGACCGGGGACGGGCGTCGGCCGAGTGGCCGGTGTATCTTCGACAACTCGACGCGGTCGATCCCGGTTACCGAAACTAAGTCCGTCCGCGCGCCGGCTCCGTCATGAACCCGGCCCAAGTCCTCCGCACCGCTCGGCTCGTGTTGACCCCGGTTGGCGGCGGCGACCTTGCCGACCTGCGGGCGATCAAGGCCGATCCGGTTGTGTTCGCGGTGATGCTTGGCGGGGTGCGCAATCACCTGCAGACAGCCGAGGACCTCGCGAACGACGTCGTGGCCTGGGGCCGATACGGCTATGGCATCTGGGCCATCCGGGAAACCGGTCGTTTCGTGGGCCTTACCGGGTTGGAACATCGTCCGGACGGGCGCGGCG
>JAYUEJ010000634.1:0-3886 GCA_043739265.1 Rhodopila sp.
CACGATGTGCATGCCATGCCGGCACCGTCGTTGCGGACCTTGCACCGGTCCGACTGGGGTTTTGTGCATCAGGACCCGCGCCAAAACCTGCGCATGGCGGTCAGCGCGGGCGGCAATGTCGGCGAGCGCCTGATGGCGCAAGGGGCACGGCACTACGGCGACATCCGCGGCGCCGCGCTGGACTGGTTGTCGCAGGTAGAGATCGACGCCGACCGCATTGACGATTTGCCACGCACATTCTCCGGCGGCATGCTGCAACGGTTGCAGATCGCCCGTACGCTGGTGACGCACCCTCGGCTGGTGTTCATGGATGAGCCGACCGGTGGACTGGACGTTTCTGTGCAGGCACGGTTGCTGGATCTGATCCGTTCGCTGGTCACCCGCCTGCGGATCGCCGTTGTGCTGGTCACGCACGATATCGCCGTCGCCCGCCTGTTGGCGCACCGGATCGCGGTCATGCAGCGGGGCCGGATCGTGGAGACCGGATTGACCGACCAGGTCCTGGACGACCCCCGCCATCCTTACACTCAGCTTCTCGTCAGTTCGGTTTTGAATGCATGAGTAAGCAGATACATCAAAGACTTGCGCCAGACGTCGGAATGCGATATACTGGTTTTTGGAACGTGGGTTTTACACCCTCCGGGCACCGGTGTAGGTCAGAAGCGGATCTTGATCTGCTTCGTCTCCCACCGGATGATCAATATGACCTTTAACGTTATTCTCAATCTCCGATGGCAGTGTTGCCCTGGCAACAGGGCGTATCGTTACTGTTGGATTGAACGCTTAAAAGATGAATCATTGGTTAACGGCGGACGCTTTTTATGAGCGTCATGCTGCAAACCCGCTTGCTGGCCAAAAGCTTCACTCTGCACCTGCGTGGCGGCCTGCTGTTGCCGGTGCTGTCCGGCATCGACCTGGACGTCGGGACGGGTGAGTGTGTCGTGCTGTCCGGCCCATCCGGCGCCGGAAAATCCACATTGCTGCGAAGCCTGTATGGCAACTATCGCGCCGAGAGCGGCAGCATCCTGATCCGCCACCGCGGCGGGACGATCGACATCGTCACAGCCGACCCGCGGACCATCCTGGCCGTCCGCCACGAAACCCTTGGCTATGTCAGCCAGTTCTTGCGTGTCGTGCCGCGCGTGCCGGCGCTGGATGTGGTGGCTGAGGTGCTGCTGGCTCGCGGCATCGACCAGGACACGGCGCGGGGGAAAGCCCGGACATTACTGCTTCGACTCAATATCCCGGCGCGCCTGCACGCCATCCCTCCGGCGACTTTCTCGGGCGGTGAACAACAGCGGGTGAACCTTGCCCGCGGCTTCATCGCCGGTCATCCGATCCTGCTGCTGGACGAACCGACCGCGTCGCTGGATGCGGAAAACCGAGCAGTCGTGATAGAAATGATTTTGGACGCCAAGAGAGCCGGCACCGCGATCGTCGCGATCTGCCATGACGCCGACGTGCGCGATGCCATCGCCGATCGGGTGTTCGCAATGACCCAATACCAGGATGCCGCATGACCCAAGAAACGATACTGACCAACGCCATCCTGGTCCTTCCGAACGAGACGGTGTTTGGCACCATCGTTATGCATGGCCGGATTATCGCCGAAATACAGGCGGGACGCTCCTACGCGTCCGGCGCGATCGACCTTGACGGCGACACCGTCATTCCCGGCGTTGTGGATGTCCACACCGACAATCTGGAGCGTCAGGTTCAACCGCGTAGCCTGGCCCGGTGGCCGTCGCGCTCCGCGATGGTGGCGCACGACGCGCAATGTGCCGCGGCCGGCGTGACCACGGTGCTGGATGCGCTGTGCCTGGGCGATGTGGGCTTCGACAAGGAACGCATCCAGACGTTCCAGGACGGCGTCATCGACCTGGACGCGCTGACCGAAGCCGGTCTGTTGAAATCCGACCATTACCTGCATCTGCGCTGCGAGATTCCGGCGCTGGACATGCTGGACCTGTTCGATCCCGTTGCCGATCATCCTCTGGTTCGCATGATCAGTTTGATGGATCACAGCCCCGGCGTGGGGCAATATTCCAACATGGATTTCTACCGCAAACTGCGCCGCCAGGGCGGTCTGGATGAGGCCACGGTCGAACGCCGCATTCAGGAGATGCAGGAACAACGCGCCCGCATGCGGGACCCGAACCGTCGCGGGCTGCTCGACCGGGTGCGCGGCAGCAGCGTCGCCCTGGCCAGTCACGACGACCGCACCGAGGCCGAAATCGCCGAAAATGCCGCCGATGGCATCCGGATCAGCGAATTTCCGGTTTCCATGGAAGCCGCGACGGCTGCGAAACGAGCCGGCATGCAGGTGATTGCCGGCGCGCCCAACATTGTCCGCGGCGGCTCCCATTCCGGTAACGTTTCGGCTGCCGAGCTGGTGCGGGCCGGCGCGGTGGATGCGTTCGCGTCCGACTATGTGCCCACCAGCCTGGTGGAGGCGGCGTTTCAGTGCGCGCGGGCGGAAGGCATCAGCCTGCCATTTGCCGTCGCCATGATCTCCGACCATCCCGCGCGTATGTCGGGCCTGCCCGACCGGGGCCGGTTGGCCAATGGCTTGCGCGCCGATCTGGTCCGGGTCCGGCTGTTTGGCACGCTGCCCATCGTGCGTCAGGTCTGGCGCACCGGCGAACGGATCATCTGATGGCTCGCGTTGCGATCTATTATGCTCCGCTGCCCGATGATCCCCTGACCCGGCTGAGTTCCGCCTGGCTGGGGCGCGATCCGGTGACCAACGCCCCGGTGCCGCAGCCCTTGCTGGGTGGTATCGCCGAATTCACCGCCGAACCGCGGGTTTATGGTTTCCATGCGACACTGAAACCACCGATGCATTTGTCCGATACGTCCGATTGGACCGGGCTGGTCGCCGCGGTGCGCGACGTGGCGCGGACGATCGCGCCGTTCGATCTGCCCCGGCTCGGGGTTTGCGATCTGCTTGGGTTCCTTGCGTTGCAGGAGACAAGTCTCTGCCCTGCTCTACAGGGGTTGGCGGACATGTGTACCGAACATCTGGATTCGTTTCGTGCGCCGAATACCGAGCAGGAGCTGGCGCGACGGCGGAAAGCGAGACTGTCGGCGGAGCAGGATGCGATGCTGGTGCGCTGGGGGTATCCTTATGTGTTCGGCACATGGTTTTTCCACATGACGCTGACCCGGCGCCTGTCCGATGCGGAAAAAGCCGTGATCCTGCCGGCAGCGGAGGCGTGGTTCGCTCCGCCGCTGGCGATTCCGCGCCGCGTCGAGGACATCTGTCTGTTCACCCAATCCAAACCGGGCGCTGCGTTTACCCTGGCGGCACGGATAAGGCTGCGCGGATAAGCGCGGCGACGAAACGACCGGCGGCCTGCCGCGGAGTCGTATCATTCACCACCGTATCGACCGCGACTTGATCTGAAATCGGAATATTACGTACCAGACGTTGCGCGACATCATCGGCTGTTTCGCGTCCGCGCGCGGTCAGGCGTTGTTCCAGGATGGCTGTTGAGGCCGTGACCTCGATCACCCGCACCGGAAATTTTTCGGCCGCTTCGGCGATGATCCCGCGCGAGACATTCGCCACCACCGCGACGCCGCGTGCGAGATCTTCAGTCACATCCAGCGGAATGCCATAGTGCAGGCCGTGCGCCTGCCAGCGCAGCGCAAACGCTCGGCAGGCAAAGGCGGCTTCCGACACCGGCTCATGATCCTCTCCGCCCGGATCGGCGGGACGGGTGATGACGCGGCGTACGAAACGGAATCTCGGGTCGGCTGCCAGCGTCAGCCGGGCAAGCCCCAACACGGTGTCCTTGCCGGCGCCGCTGGGGCCGACCACGAGTATCAGCATCCGTACACCCCATTGACCGGTGGCATCCTGACGGTAGCCTGCCTTCGGATC
>JAYUEJ010000635.1:0-3879 GCA_043739265.1 Rhodopila sp.
TGGCCGGGACATGCCGGCACCTGTTCGGTCTGAAAACCCTGATCTACATCCATGGCGAGGAGATCAGCACCCGCACCCGCTACGACGAAGGCGGCCAGCGGCGACGCCGGGCCTTCGCGGCAGCCGACGGGATCGTCGCGGTCAGCCGGTTCACCCGGGATACGTTGACAAGCGGGTTTGGTGTCCCGGCCGGAAAGATCGAGCTGGTCTCCAACGGTGTCGATCTGGCCCGCTTCGTGAAGCGGCCCCGCCCGGCGCACCTGATCGCCAGGTATGGGTTGGACGGGAGGCGCGTGCTGCTGACCGTCAGCCGGCTGTATGCCCGCAAAGGCATGGACCGCGTGATCGAGAGTTTGCCCGCCGTGGTCCAGCGCTTTCCGGATCTGGTTTACCTGATCGTGGGCGAAGGATCCTACCGCCAAACGCTGGAGGGTCTGGTCGCGCAGCACAATCTCGGCCGTCATGTGATCTTCACCGGTGCGGTGCCGGACTATGACCTGACGGACCATTACAGCCTGGGTGACGTGTTCATCATGGCGAACCGGGAAATGCCGGATGGCGAAACCGAGGGGTTCGGACTGGTGTTTCTGGAGGCGAATGCCTGCGGCCTGCCGGTGATCGCCGGCCGCGCGGGCGGCAGTGTCGATGCGGTGACGGATCAGGTGAACGGGCTGGTGGTGGACGGCGACGACACCGCCGCCATCACGCAGGCCGTCATCCGGATGTTCGAGGATGACGCCCTGCGGGAAAGCCTTCGGGTTGGCGGGGCGGAGGTTGCTCTTGCATCCGGCTGGGATCGGCGGGTGGAGCAGTTCCTCCGATTCTGCGACCGGCTGACGGCTGGGTAGGGTCAGGTGCGAGTGAGTAGCGCGTCGAAATAGTCGATCGTGCGGCGCAGGCCGTCTTCCAGCTTCACGTGCGGCTCCCACCCCAGCACCTGCCGGGCCAGGGTGATGTCCGGGCAGCGCTGCATCGGGTCGTCCTGCGGCAGCGGGCGATGCACGATCCGGGAGCGTGAGTTGGTCAGGCCGATGACTCGTTCGGCCAGCTCGCGCACCGGGATTTCGTGCGGGTTGCCGATGTTGATCGGGCCGGTGAAGTCGGCGCCGGTGCCCATCAGACGGATCAGGCCATCGACCAAATCATCGACGTAGCAGAACGCTCTTGTCTGGGCGCCGTCGCCGTACAGGGTGATGTCCTCGTGTTTCAGGGCCTGGACGATGAAGTTGGACACCACGCGGCCGTCGTTGGGGTGCATGCGCGGGCCGTAGGTGTTGAAAATGCGGGCAACCTTGATCCGCACGCCGTGCTGGCGGTGGTAGTCGAAGAACAGCGTCTCGGCGCAGCGCTTGCCTTCGTCATAGCAGGCGCGCGGGCCCAGTGGGTTGACGTTGCCGCGGTAATCCTCGGTTTGCGGATGGACGTCCGGGTCGCCATAAACCTCACTGGTGGACGATTGCAGGATTTTGGCGCCGGTGCGCTTGGCGAGGCCGAGCATGTTTATGGCGCCGATGACGCTGGTTTTGGTGGTCTGGACCGGGTCGAACTGGTAATGGATCGGCGATGCGGGGCAGGCGAGGTTGTAGATTTCGTCCACTTCCACATACAGCGGGAAGGTGACGTCGTGGCGGAGAACCTCAAAGTTTTTGTTGCCCAGGAGCGGTGCGATGTTGTCTTTCCGGCCGGTGAAATAATTGTCCACGCATAGGACGTCGTTGCCTTCGGCCAGCAGGCGCTCGCACAGGTGGGAGCCGAGGAATCCGGCGCCGCCGGTGATGAGGATGCGTTTGGGGGTTAGGGGCATTGGGGGCCTTTGGTGGTTCGGGGTGAGCGGTAGCTACCTTGGTGCGGCGGCAGGGTGCAACAGTCATGCGCTATTTTGGGCCGCGTCATGGACGTAAGCGTCGTCATCCCGAGTTATAATCGCGCCGGCCTGCTGCCATTCACCCTGGACGCGGTGTTGGGGCAGACTGTTCCGCCGCTGGAGGTAATCGTCGTCGATGATGGCTCCCGCGACGATACGGCGGCCGTGCTTACGCGGTATCAGCCGCGAGTCCGGGTTATCGTGATCGAGAATGCGGGCAGCATCGTCGCGCGGAATGTCGGGTTGCGGGCGGCGGTGGCGCCTTTGGTCGCGTTTTGCGACAGCGACGATCTGTGGCGCCCGGATTTTCTGGGGCGGATGGCGGCCCTGTGGCGGGCGGAACCGCGGACGCGGGTTGCGTATGCGAATTTCCGTATCGTGCGGGACGATGTATGGAGTGCCGCGACCAAGTTCGATGAGGCTCCGGCCGGGTATTGGGATGGTCTGCGTCCAATTGAGGAGGGGATCGGCGTGTTCGACCAACCGATCGTGGATCGCGTGGTGGGGTGGCAGCCGTTCTTCCAGTCCGCCTTAGTGGTGAACCGGATCGCTATGCTAGACGCAGGCGGCTGGGATGAGGGCGTCGGCCGCACGGTAGGCGACGATTTCGGCACGGTGCTGCGGTTGGCGGAGCTGCATCCGTTCGGGGTTGTGTTCGAGCCATTGTCAGGCATTCGCAAGCATCCCGGGAACTTTTCCGCCAGCGTGCGGGCGATGAATTTGGGGGACGCGGCTATCCTGGAATACGTGCTGGCGTCTCGGCCTTCGCTGGCGCCTCATGCGGACCTGATCCGGGAGAGTGTGGCGCGGCGGCGGCGAGACGCGCTGGATAGCGCGTTCGTGGATGGGGATTTCGCGGCGGTTCGGGCGATTTATGCACGGTTGCCGGCGGGGGCGCGATTGGCACATGGTCGGCTGAAAAATCTGGTGTCCGGCCTGCCGTCACCGGTGGCCACTTGCGTCACACGGCTTTTGTCCGGGTCCAGCCTCTGGCGGGGGAGAAACATGTGACGAAGGCGGCTGTTGTCATCCTGAACTGGAACAAATCCGAACAAACACGCCATTGCCTCAATGTCGCTAGGCGTACGACGGCGATGCCAGTGGACTGGATTGTGGTGGACAATGGCTCCGCCGAGCCGATCGACGGGCTGGGGGTGGACGTCACTCTGCTTCGTAACGCGGAAAACCTGGGTTTCGCCGGTGGGGTCAACTGTGGGCTGCGTTACGCCTTCTCGGCCGGTGCGGAGCATGTCTGGCTGCTGAACAACGATGCCGAACCACTGCCCGGTGCCCTGGACGCGCTGCTGACCGCGGCCCGGGCGGACCCCGAGATCGGCTTGGCAAGCGCCATCATCCTGAACGCCGACGAAGGTGATGCCGTCGAGTTCCATGGCGGGCTTTGGGATGACTACACCTATCATAAGACCGCGGACCCGATCGAATACGCGCGCTGGGCAGCCGACTCACCTGGTCGAATTTGGCTCGTGGGGACGGCGCTGCTTGTCAGCCGGCGGCTGGTAGAGCGGATCGGCTATTTCGATGAGGCGATGTTCGCCTATTGGGAGGATAATGACATCTCCCGCCGCAGCAGCGCAGCGGGCTTCCGTAACGTGGTGGTGCCGGAGGCTCGGGTGCGGCACGAATCAGGTCACCCGGCGGACAACCCGGAAGAGCGGCCCCCCTATTTTTATTATTATATGACTCGGAACGAGCTAATTTTGATGCGCAAGATGGGCGAGTTTGCGAAGCTGCGGCCACTGTATTGGCTGATGCGTCGGACTGCTCGGTTGTACGTGCGCCTGTGGTCTCTTCCGGCTCAACGTCGGGCGGTTTGGTGCGGGATAGTCGATGGGATGCTGGGGCGCGACGGGGCTTACCGACGCTGACGCCAGCCGTGTCGGGTGCGGCCCCGAAAACAGAGTTGCATATCCTTTCGCAAGCAGACATCCTGCGGGGCGACAGGATTTCAGTTTGACGGCGCCGCAGCCTCGAAGGCGCCGGCTAACCTGGGTTCC
>JAYUEJ010000636.1:0-11636 GCA_043739265.1 Rhodopila sp.
ATCGAAACGTAATTGGCCACCGCCGCCCCGCCCATATTGAACACCGCGCCGATATCCGCTTTCGGCAACTGCATCCCCCCCGGTGCCTCACCGACAAGCTGCATCGCCGTAATCGCATGCATCGACACGCCGGTGGCACCGATCGGATGCCCCTTCGCCTTCAGCCCACCGGACGGGTTGATCGGCAAGCGTCCGTCCTTCGCGGTCCAGCCTTCCAGCACCGCCCGAGCCCCTTGTCCGGGAGCGGTGAGGCCCATCGCCTCGTATTCCAGTAATTCAGCGATCGTGAAACAATCGTGCGACTCAACGAACGACAGGTCGGTCAGCCCAACATCGGCGGCCTCCAGCGCCCGTGCCCAGGCGTGCCTGGCGCCTTCGAACTGGGTGATGTCGCGTTTACTGATCGGCAGGAAATCGTTGACCTGAACAGCCGCTTTGAAGCGAACCGCCTTGCCCATGGCGCGCGCGGTTTCCTCGTCCGCCATGATCAGCGCCACCGCACCGTCCGACACCAGCGAACAGTCGGTGCGCTTCAAAGGCGGCGCCACATACGGGTTTTTTTCGCTGACGTTACGACAGAAATCGTAGCCCAGGTCTTTGCGCATCTGCGCGAACGGATTATCCACGCCGTTCTTGTGGTTCTTCGCCGCGATCGCCGCCAGCGCGTCCGATTGATCGCCGTAGCGTTGGAAATAGGTCTCCGCGATCCGCCCGAACACCCCGGCGAAACCGGCCGGAATGTTGGCTTCTTCCTTCTGGTAACTGGCTTTCAGCAAAATTTCCCCGACTTCCTTATTCGGCGTCGCGGTCATCTTCTCCACCCCGATCACCAGCGCGAAACGCCCCCGCCCGGACAGCAGGAAATCCCGCGCCCCATACACGGCGGCCGATCCTGATGCGCAGGCGTTCTCGAACCGAGTGATCGGCTTGAAGCGCAGCTCCGGCACATGCTGCAGCACCAGCGACGCCGGAAAATCCTGCAACGAAAAACCATTGTTGAACAGGCTCAGGAAAGTCGAATCGACCTCATGCGGCGCGATGCCCGCATCCGCGATCGCCGCACCGGCGACGCGCCCGATCAGCGACTCGATGTCCGGGTCTTCCAGCTTGCCGAACGGCGAATGCGCCCAGCCGACGATACAGGCTTCGGTCATGCTAAATCCTCCTGAAAAGCCAGTTTATTCCGCCATCATCAGTCCCGCCAGTGCCCTCGGCTCGGTCAGCATCGGATAATGCCCGGTGTCCAGTTCATACCAGCGGGCCTTCAACGTCTCCGCCGCCCGCTTCTGGTGGGAAACCGGCGGATTGACGCTTTGGCGGCACCAGATCACCGAGGCGTTCCAGTCCTGCCGCCAGAAACTGTTCAACTTAACCGGCGCCGCCATCGCCGCCACCGGATGCGGCGTATAGCGCGCCAATGCCCATTCCTTGGTCGGCCCATCCAGCGAGACGAACATCCGGTTGGCGGCGTCCTCCAGCGTCGGACCGGTGCCCAACCCATCCGTCACCGCACCGGGCCGCTTCACATGGTCGGCAACCGATTCGCCATCGAACAGCGCCAGCGCGTCCGCCAGGACCACGCGGCCGATGCGATCGCGCGCGTCTTCGGCAACCCTGGCAGCGACCATGCCGCCGCAGCTTGTGCCCACCAGGACGATGTCGTGCAAATCCTCGAAGAACAGCATCTTGGTAATCTCGGCCGCCTGGCTTTCGGTATCGATGCCGGGACGCTGCGTATGCCGGCGTTCGGCGCAGCCATCCAGCGTGGGAGCGAACACCGTGTGTCCGGCCGCGCGAAGATGCGGTGCCACGCGCTGCCAGATCCATCCGCCCTGGTAGGCGCCGTGCAGCAGGACATAGGTTGCCATGTGCGTTTTCTCCCCGTCATTCTATTGGCAAGATCAGCACAACGAACGGGGAAACGCCATGGCAAGCCAGTCTGTCAGCTTCTACAGTGAGGGCATTCGGCTATCGGGGGACCTGTTCCTGCCCGATGGACTGGCCGCCGGCGAACAACGCGCCGGCATTGTTCTGTGCCACGGCTACACCGGCGTGCGGAACCTCTATTTGCCGGACACGGCCAAAGCGCTGACCGACGCCGGCTATGTCGTGCTGACCTTCGACTACAAAGGCTGGGGTGACAGCGACGGGCCAAAATCGCGGTTGTCGCCGTACGGCCGCGTCATCGACTCCCAGTCCGCCCTCACTTTCCTTGGCGCCCAACCCATGGTCGATCCCGATTGGCTCGGTCTTTACGGCACCAGCTATGGTGGAGCGACCGTGGTCTGGACCGCCGCCGTGGACCCCAGGGTGAAGGTGGTCGTGTCCGTCGTCGGCGTCGGCCACGGCCATCGCTGGATGCGCAGCGTCCGCCGCCCGGATGAATTCGCCGACCTGCTGGTGCGTTCCGAAGCCGATCGCATCCGGCGTGTCATGACCGGCCAATCGGAATTCGCCGACCGTATCGACGTCTTGCTGCCAGACCGCCAGTCCGCCGAACTGGCGGCCGCGGCCCGTCGCGGCAATCCTGGCGCCGTCGGCGAAATCCCCCTGGAATACATCGACGACACGCTGGGTTTCCACCCGGAATGGATCGTCGATAAAATCGCGCCGCGGCCGGTGTTGTTCATCACATCCGATGACGACCGGCTGGTGCCGCCGGACGAAAGCGAGGCCCTGTATGCCAAGGCCGGCGAGCCGAAAAAGCTGATCGTGCTGAAAGGCTGGGGCCACTACGAAGTCTATACCGGCGAGGCATTCCGCCAGGTGATCGAGCCGACAGTGGCCTGGTATCAGCAGTATCTGCCGCCACGTCAGGCAAAACTATAGGGACCGCCCCGGGTCAGCGCGGCCTGGCAGGCCAGCCGACCCTTCGGCGAAATGCAGCCATTGCACGTAATCGTCAAAGGCCGGGCTGGTCGGGTCAGGCTGCAGGCGTCCGCCGCCGTGACGGCGGATGATGATGTCGATGATCGCGCCGGATTCGATAAAGACCCGCCCATTGTCGGACATCACCGGCGATTTACCCAGCGGATGGACGGCTTTCAGTTCCGGCGGGGCAAGGCGGGTTTGCGCGTCGCGCTGATAGTGTTTGATCTCATAGGGAACCTCCAGCTCCTCAAGCAGCCACAGGATGCGCTGTGAGCGCAAATCGTTCAGGTGGTGAACCGTGATAGTTGCATGGTTCCTCAGGGGTTCGGGTGCGGGCAAATGAACTGTTGCCTCTGGCCGGCGAATGCAAGATCGGCAGGGCAATCGGGTAAACCGACGAAAGGGCTGGCGTACCGGCTTTAAGGGTCTGTCATGGCCGGGCTTGGCTCGGCTACCCACGACTTTGGTTGGTTCAGCATCGCAAGTCGTGGGTAGCCCAACCAGGTTTGGCCATGGCGCCAGAAAATGGTTCCGCCCGATGACCTTCACCCGATTGCCCTGGCAAGACGCGGGGCGGCATGGACAGCATTGCTCAGGATGGCTATCGGGCAGCGGATGATTGCCTGGAGGCTTCCTGATGTCCGACGTGCCGCCCGACCACCTGTCCAACGATCCCGGCAGCAAATTCTACGATGAGGATGTCCTGCGACGCGGCATCGGCATCCGGTTCAAGGGCGTCGAGAAGACCAACGTCGAGGAATATTGCGTCAGTGAGGGCTGGGTCCGGGTCGCCGTCGGCAAGACCCTGGACCGCCGGGGCAAGCCCCTGACGATGAAGGCCGTCGGAACGGTAGAGCCGTATTTCCGCGATATCCCAACCGATTAGCCGAAAGTCCGGCCGTTCATACCAGGATAATCGAGTCGCTGTAGGCGGCGACCCTGTGATCATGGGTCAACAGACGCAGCGGGACGGTCATGGCCTGGGCCACCAGCATGCGGTCGAACGGGTCGGCATGCAGTGCCGCCAGGGTTCCGACCGCGGACGCGTGGGCCGGCGCGATGTCCAACATCTCAAACCCGGCATCCCGGAAGTAGCCCAGGGCTTCCTCGCCTGAAACCGGCATGTCGTTGGGGCTGCCCCGATTGAGCGCATACTTGATGGCGATTTCCCAGATCGTGGCGGTGCTGATCACGATCTCATTGTCCGGATCATCGATCAGCCTGCGGGCTTTACCGGACAGGCTGGCGTGATCGGCGATGGCCCACAGAGCGATATGCGTGTCGAGCAGCAGCCTCATGCGTCGGAACCGCCGAACAAGGTCACGATGGCCGCGTTGTCCGCGTCGATGTCGTCCGGCACGGTGAACTTGCCCTTGGCGATACCGATGCGTTTGCCGGTCGGGGTGGACCTGATGGCCACCAGACGAGCGGCCGGACGGCCGTTGCGGGCAATGATGATTTCGGCTTCGACGCCCAATTCGACCGATTCCACAAGCCGGGACAAATTGGATTTGGCCTCAAGCATGTTGAACATAGACATTGCGGCCCTCCTTAGCCAGACCA
Source organism: Rhodopila sp. (assembly GCA_043739265.1). GTDB lineage: Bacteria > Pseudomonadota > Alphaproteobacteria > Acetobacterales > Acetobacteraceae > Rhodopila. The sequence continues at coordinate 4,435 of JAYUEJ010000636.1, forward strand.
GACTAACCTAATAATCGAACATGCCTTTGTCAAGCCCAGCCTGCCACCGCCCAGCGTTCCACTGATCGCGAGATGTGGTAATGCGGACGGGCAGGGATCCACCGAGGGGAAACAGTCAATGTCAGCGACCGCGGCTCCGCCATTCGACGTCCGTGACCCGGCCTTTCTGGCCAACCCGTATCCGGTTTTTCATCAACTGCGCGCGACTGCCCCGGTCTTCAAATCGCCCTATAACCGCTGGTTCGTCACCAAATACGACGACACTCAACTGCTGCTGCGCGACCGCCGCTTCGGCAAGGACTTCGACAATCCCGATGCGCTGATGCAGCGTTTCGGCCCCACCGCCTTGCAGGAACCCGCGGTGGTGGAGTTGTCGCACATGATGCTGATGCGCGATCCACCCGACCACACGCGCCTGCGCGGCCTGGTCACCCAGGCCTTCACCGCCCGCCGGATTGAGGCTTTGCGCGCCCGCGTCCAGGAACTCACCGACCGCCTCCTCGACAAGGTCATCCCGCTCGGCCGCATGGACGCGATCCGCGACCTGGCGTTTCCGCTCCCGGTGATTGTGATCTGCGAATTGCTGGGCATTCCGGAGGAGGATCAGGCCCGGTTCGTCACCGGCTCTGCCTCCGGCGGCGCTTTGCTGAACCCGACGCCGCCGACCCGGGCAGAGCTGGACAACGCCAACCGAGGAACACTGGAATCCGGCGCGTATTTCGAACGGTTGTTCGAACGGCGGCGGCGCGACCCCCGGGACGACCTGATCACCCGGATGGTGCAGGCCGAGGAAGCCGGAGACCGGCTGACCACCGCCGAACTCCGCGCCAATGTCAGCCTGCTGTTCGGTGCCGGCCATGAAACGACCGTCAACCTGATCGGCAACGGCTTGCTGTCGCTGCTGCGTCATCCCGATCAGTGGCAAATGCTGCGCGACGACCCATCGCTGATCCCGAACGCGATCGAGGAGATCCTGCGCTATGAATCCCCGGTTCAGGCGGTCGCTCGCACGGCGTCGGAGCCGGTGGAACTCAGCGGCGTGACACTGCCGGCGCATGCGATCGTGGTTTCGTTCGTCGGCGCGGCCAACCGCGATCCGGCGGTGTTCGAGCAACCCGACCGCTTCGATATCGCCCGCAAGGACCTCCGCCCGCTGTCGTTCGGCGGCGGTATTCATTTCTGTCTCGGTGCCCAGTTGGCGCGGATCGAGGCGGCGGTGGTGCTCGAAACCGTGCTGCGCCGGCTACAAAATTTGCGGATGGAAGCACCAGACCGCCTGACATGGCGGTCCAGTTTCACCCTGCGCGGCCTGACCGAATTGCCGGTGGTTTGGGGATAATTTCGTACTAATCCGTCAGGTAACCGATGGTCGCTGCTCGACCGTCATGGCCCGCAAATGGGCCATGACGGGGAACAGGCGGCTGTGTCTTAATCTTTCCGCGGTGACAATTACTTCACCACGACCTGGCCGTGCATATGCGGGTGCAGACCGCAGATGTACGCGAACGTGCCGGCCTTTTCGAACCGGTAAGTGTAGGTCTTGTCGGTGTCGAGCGTTTTTGACCGCACGCCGATCGCTGTCAGCACGATCGTGTGCGGGATATCGTCCTGGTTGGTCCAGGTCACTTCAGTTCCCTTGCTGATCGTCAGCTTGGCCGGCGAGAAGGTGAAGTTGTCGATCTTTATGTTCGCACCCTCCTCGGAAGGCGCCGCCATGGTGGCCGCGGCCGGGGCCAACAGGCACGCAAGCAGAAGCCCGCGCCGAAAAAGCGTTTGCATGCAGGATGCCCTCAGCCGGCCAGGGGGGTATCGACGATGGCCAGCGGCGACTTCGCCGTGACCAGGGTGATCCTGGCGGTGCCCAGGAAGTTCTTCAGTTCGCCGGGCGGAACGGGCATCGGGCCGGGGCTTTTCGCGATGCCGGGCACGCCCTGCGGGAAGGCTGTGGAGCGGGCGGTGTGGAAGGTCACATGGCCCTCGATCTTCTGCATCACCTGATGGATGTGGCCGTTCAGCACGGTCACGGAGCCGAAGCGCTTGAGGTAGGACAACGCCTGGCCGCCATCGGCTGTGCCCCAGCCCCAATCCTGCGAGACGACCCAAAGCGGGACGTGGGCGAACACCACGATCGGGGTGCTGGCCGACAGGCCCTTCACGTCCTTCTCCAGCCACTCGATCTGGGCGTTACCGAGGTCGCCGAGACCGTTGCCCTTCAGGTTCACGACATTGACCAGACCGATGAAATGGACGCCGTGCGTATTGAAGCTGTACCAGCCGTCGCCGTGCGTGCCCTTGCCGTAGCGGTTGAGGTAGCTCTTGCGGTCTTCCTCCAGGATGTCGTGCTCACCCGGGACGGTGTAGGTTTGCAGCTTGGTGGCGCTGAGCAACTGCGCGCCGGTGTCGAACTGTTCGGGCGTGGAAAGATGCGTGATGTCGCCGGTGTGGATCAGGAATGCCGGCTTGTCCGCCATGGAGGTGACGCGGCTCAGGGCTTCCTGGAAGGTGCCGGTGACGTTGGTGTTCACCGGCTTGTCGAAGCCAAGATGACTGTCGCTGACCTGGGCGAAGGTGAATCCGGTTTCGGCTGCCTCGGCCTGGCCGATAATATGCGACCGGGGAATGCCGCCGGCGACGGTCCAGACCATGGCACTGCCAGCCCAGCTCATGCATTTTAAAAATCCGCGCCGGTTCTGGGTGTGGTCGTCGATACTCATGGCTTCGCTCCTTGTTGGCCTCGACTGCATTACCGCGGCGGCGGGCTTTTTATTCCGGGTGGAAAAATTAATTTTTTGCAGGAATAAAACGTCGCGTTCGCCGGTATGATCATCGCTTCGCATTGGAAAGTCTGCCTTGGCGACCGACGGCCGGAACCGACGATTTGAACTGCTGGCGATGCCGCATCTGGATGCGGCGTTCAACCTCGCGCGCTGGCTGACCGGCAACACCGCCGATGCCGAGGACGTGGCGCAGGACGCCTATCTGCGCGCCTACCGCTACCTCGACGCGTTCCGGGGCGACAATTTCCGGGTGTGGCTGCTGACCATCGTACGCAACAGCTTTCTCGATTGGTTGAAAGACAACCGGTCCGGGCGGCAACTCTTCCAACCCGCACCGGCCGATCTGGAGTGGACCGATCCCAACCCAAGCCCGGAGGCGATGCTGCTTGACCGTGTCGATAGCGAAACCCTGACGATCCTGATGGCAAAGCTGCCGGCGGAATACCGGGAGGTGCTGATCCTGCGCGAGATCGAAGACCTCTCTTACAAAGACATCGCGGCGGTCATCGGTATCCCGGCCGGCACCGTGATGTCGCGCCTGTCCCGAGCGCGATTGGCGCTGCGCAAGGCGTGGACCGATAACGAGAAGAAGCCATGAATCACGACCGCGCCAAAAACCTGCTACCCGCCTATGTCGATCATCAGATCGGCGCCATTCGCCGCTTCCTGCTGGGCCGGCACATCGCCCGCTGCCCGTCCTGCCTGGCGGAACTGGAGGCGACGCAAACCTTGCGCACCGCCATTCGCACCAACCTGCCGGTGCATCGCGCCGCGCCCACGCTGGCGATGCGGATCGGATCGGCGCTGCCACGTGAGGCACCGCCTGTGGTCCGCCGGTCATCCCGGCCGTTTGGCTTCGCCGGCGCCGCGATGGCCGGCGGGTTCGCCGGTATTGCCCTGACCGTCGCGGTAACGCGGTTGTCTCCGATGCCGGACCCCATGATCGTCGATGTGGTCAGCGACCATGTGCGGTCGTTGATGGCGGACCACCTGACCGATGTCGCGACCAGCGATCATCACACGGTCAAGCCCTGGCTGTCGGACCGGCTGGACATGTCGCCGGTCGTCAAGGACTTCGTCGCCGACGGTTATCCCCTGGTCGGCGGCCGGCTGGATTATGTCGAAGGCCACCGGGCAGCGGCGGTGGTTTATCGGCGTGACAAGCATGTGATCAATTTATTCGCGTTCCTGTCGGACGGCCCGTCGGATATGCCACCGAGGCAGGATGCTCATAATGGATTCAATGTCGTGCGCTTCCGGATGGACGGGTTGTCGTATATCGCTGTCTCCGATCTGGAAGCCGTACAGTTGATGGCGTTTGTCCGGTTGGTCGAGAAGGGCTGACACCGGCCCCCCGACGATACAGGCGGCAGGCCGCTGATCGTCATGGATCAGGCCTGTCCTGGCGTCGATGCGGCGGTGCTTCGGTTTCAGCACAAACTGGCATCATTGCGCCGCTCCTCCGGATCAATGACATAATGCGGCGGCTCTCCCGCCAAAGCGCGTCTTATATTCGTCACCGCTCGGCGCAGCGCCGCCTCGGTCATTCCGGGGACCGAGGCTGAATTGTGCGGCGAGCCGATGACGTTCGGCAGCGACAGGAAGGGGTGATCCACGCGGAACCCGCCGTGCCGGACCGGCTCGACCCACCAGGCGTCGATGCAGGCGAAGAAGGCCGGGTGCGCCTGTAAATGGGCGAACAGCGGCGCCTGCTGGACGATCTCGCCGCGGGCCAGGTTCACCAGGATGGCGTCCGGCTTCATCAGCGCCAACTCTCGCGCGCCGATCCAGTTCCTGGTGGCGTGGGTCAGCGGAGTGCTGACGATCAGCACGTCGGAGACGGCCAGCAGCGAGTCCAGATCGGCGACCGAACCGATCCAGTCGGTTGGCTGGTCGGAACGCCCGCTGCGATTGATGGCGTGGATGCGCATGCCCATGGCCCGCATCAGCCTGGCGGTGGCGACGCCGATGCCGCCGAAACCCAGAATGCCGCAGACTTTGCCCGACAGGGTGCGATTGCGGGTGTGCTGGTTGAATGCGCCTCGGGTCAGGGCGGCATGCTCGATAAACAGCCGTTTCGCGGCGGCGAGGGTCATCGCCAGGGCATGCTCCGCCATCGGTTCGGCATAGGCGCCGCCGTTGCTGGCGACCGGGATGGCGGCTGGAAGCGTGTCCAGCTTCACGAAGTCGATGCCGGCGGTCATGAACTGGATCAGGCGGGCGGATTGGATGTGATCGACCTCCCCGGGGCGCAGGTCCTGGCCGGTGTCACGGGCCAGGATGGCGGATGCGTCCCGCAGTGCCGCGGTTCGGCCGGAATCGTCCAGGTCGGTCAGATAGATCAGGCGGCCGGCGGTTCCGATCGCATCGGTCAGGGCGGCGCGTTCGGGCGGGCGGACGTTGAAGGTGACGGCGACGGTGTCTGTCATGGTGGTCCCTTGGGTGGTCTTTTGGGTGGCCCCGATCGTCTTGGGCGCGATGGTGATGACGCCGCCCGCAACAAAAAAATTTGCTGTCCAGACGTCGCCTGTGGCGTTGCGATGACGCGGACGCTCTGGGTCGCGTCAGCGGATCTCGACATGCAGGCGGTATTCGCCGCCGCCCCGTATGGTTCCGACGATCAGCAGATAGGACCCGGAGACGGGTAATCGACCGAACCATTGTTTGGCGTCGGCGCCTTCCTCTGCCCCTTTCAGTGGCGTTCCGCTCACCGCCACTTCCGCCTGATCGTCCCCGATATGCCAGGGTGGCCGATACATTTGGATCGCGATATTCGGATGCGGCGTGTCAGGCTGGGTGACCGACAAAACCTGTCCCTGGCGGGCGCGGATGGTGAAACAGGCGACGTCACCCCGAGCGATTCCACCATGCAGATCGGTGGCAACGGCGTTCGGAGGAAAACGCACCGGCGCCGGTGGAGCGCAGGCTGCGAGGGTGCTGCCGCTCAGTGACACCCAACAGGCGATCGCCAGACCCGCTGTCCGCATGTTCGGCTAGAGTCCCGGTTTGGCCGCTGTCCGGGCGCCGCCGGCCTCGTCCGCCGTCACCCCCAACGCCGTCTTCGCCAGCGCCAGATAGTGCTGGCGGCTGTCGAGACCGTTCAGGCCGCCGTTGATCCGGCGTGTGAGCGTCACGATGTCGTCCTGATCGGCCAGAGCGTTCAGCCCTTTCAGTTTCCAGAATGCGCAGGCCAGCTTCAGGGCGATCACCGGATCGGCGGCGGTATCCGGGGAGCCGATCAGGTCCATGCCCAAAAGGTCGCCGTAGCGCTGGTAGTTCGTTCGGCCGGTCAGTTGGATCAGGCCACGGCCCTTGAAACGCGGTCCATCGCCCGGTTGGGTGTTGCCCAAATCGACCCGGCCATTATACGCCGTCCCGTCGCCGTATTCCACTGTCGTCACGAACCCGTCTGATTCATGGCAGATCTGAGCCAGAAAATGAGCCGCCCTCAGGTCATTGTTGGTGTCACAGGCAGCCAGCGTGTCGGCCAGGATCGCACCGACCGCGGCGATAATCCTGCTCTGGCTGGCACCGCGTGGGCCGCTGTTGCGCGGGGCGATAGACACCATCAATGCCGCGTCGAGTTCCGCCATGCAATGTCCCGGCTGTTGGATTTTGACCAACCGGGATGTAACGCCAACAGAACATAAAGGCAATGACCGACGCAGCTTGCAGTTGGGCAATCGGGTGAACGGGCGAAATTCCGGCGGCACCGGTATTACTGATGTGTCATGACCGAGTTTGGCACCGGCATTCCCTGTGTGTCATGACTGCGGCTTTATCTATGTGTCATGACCGGGCTTGGCTCGGTCACCCACGAATTGCGATGCTGATCCAGGCAAAGTCAACGTGGGTCAGACCAAATCCGGCCACGAAACTCAGAATTAGCTCCGCCCGACGAACGGCACCCGTTACCCTGCGGCGGGCAACGGTTCCCATTTCGGCCGGTTCGGGCACGCTCTCTCGGCCATGGCCCGTCACGTCGGAGTCATGACCTGGACAGTGAGCCGGATGCTAGCGGATTGGCGAGAACGCCGCCGGCATCACCAGCGCATTTTCTTGCTTCACCACCACACCGGGTGGATTGCGCGCCGGCCATTGGCCGCCCGCCGCCGCCGCCGCGCGTACGCTGAAACGTTCGTTCGCGTCCTTGTAGGCCCAGATGTGGACCCATTTGTTCAGCGCGCCGAATTCCGAATACCAGCCGCCGATCAATGGCGAGAATGTCTGGCGGCCCTCGATCTTGTCGGACCAGCGTTCGATCAGCCCGGGGATTGAGCCGGGGGTCAGCGTATATTGCCGGATTTCGAACAGCGGCCCGACCTGGCGCGGCGTCAGCGCGGGGGAGAACGGGGCCGGCAGAAACACTTCACTCTGCTGGTCGGTCATGAATTCGCGAACCGGCGGCGGCCAGCTTGGGTCCTT
>JAYUEJ010000637.1:0-3867 GCA_043739265.1 Rhodopila sp.
TAACGCCGCGGTCGTCGATCCATTCGCGTGCCAGTGCGCCTGCCACATCGGCTTTGTTCTGATCGTCCGCCTGGATAACCAGAAGCGGGCGGCCCAGGACGGATCCGCCAAAATCCGCAACCGCCATTTCCGCCGCCACCTTGCTGCCGGGGCCGCCCACCTCCCGGTACGGGCCGCCGACATCGCTCAGCAGGCCGATCTTGATCGGCTCCGACGAGGTCTGCGCCCGGACGATCGCGGGCCTTGCCAGCGCGGCCGCTGCAAGCGTGCCGACCCAGGCGCGACGTGTCATCTTGATCATTATCCGTCCTCATTCAGCCAGACGATCGGGCCTGGCCCTTCGCCTTGTATTTTTTGTATCCGGCTTGCAACCCCGCGTGAGGCTTAGGCCGAGAGGCGATAGACCTTTGCGGCGACATCGTGGAACAAAAGCGCCTTCTCCGTCGCGGATGCGCCGGCCGCGATGCGTTTGAAGGCATTCCAAAGCACCGTGTAGCCGCACATCGCCTTGTCCACCGGGAAGTTGCTCTCGAACATGCAGCGCGCCGCGCCAAAATCCTCGATACACGCTTCCATGTAGGGGCGCCAGACGCGGGCCAGCTCCTCCGAGGACGGCGGAAGCGGCTTCTCGTGCAAGGCGAAGCCGGCAACCAGCATCGCGAGTCCGCCAAGCTTCACGCTGACATTGGGGCACCCGGCGAGCCGCTTCATGTCACGTCGCCAGGTCGCGAAAACCTCGTCACGCCTGCCTTCATAGGGACCGATGCCGAGCGGGCCACCGACATGATCGATCACGATCGGAATTTCCGGAAAGGCCCGCGCCAGACCCGTAAGCTCGGCGATCTGCGTGTGATAAAGCCACGCATCGAAGCTGAGACCAAACTTCCCCAGGCGGCCGAAGCCGTCGCGAAACGCTGGATCGGACATCATCCCGGCGGGCGGCGGCGCCAGGATGCTGGCAACGAAATCCTCGCTGCGCGCCGTGACATGGCGAATGCCGCGGAACCGCCCTCCGGCGGCCGCGATGTGCGCGTCCAGCACCGGTTCGACGCCCTTGCCCAGCCGCAGATCGACATGGCCGACGATGCCCGCGCACACCCTTGTCTTGATGCGGCGGCGGTCGGCTGCGTCCGCCACCGCGGCGACGAACTCGGTCTCGCCGACAGGGCGAAGCGCTTCGGGGCCATCGGTGCGATACGCCCAGGCGCACTGGACGAACACCGTTGCGACAATGTTGTGGCCGCTTCCTGTATCTGCGAGCAACTCATCAAGAAAATATCGATCGCCGTGCCGATCCCACAGATGATGATGCGGATCGATGATCGGCATTGCCGGATCGATCGCGTCTTCCACTCGTTGGGCGAGCCACGCCGCGTTCGGGCACGGATGCTGATAGACCGGCGGAGAATGGACCCCTGCTTCTGCCACGCTTACGCGGCCACGACAGGATCTTGTCCGACGATCGTCGTGCGATGCATAACGCGGCGCTCGCGCCGATCGAAAGGCGTCACCTGATGCATGGTGCAGCGGTTGTCCCACATCAGCACGTCATCCGTTTCCCATTGGTGCCGGTAAACAAAGCGCGGGTCCGCAGCGAATTTTGTCAGTTCCGCGATCAGTTTCTGCCCTTCCACCGGGGTCATACCCTCAACCTCGTCGTTATAGATCGGGCTGATGTACAGTGCCTTGCGTCCGGTGACCGGGTGCTTGCGGACCATCGGCTGCCAAACCGCCGGCATCGCCGCCTTTTCGTCCTCGGTCAGAGGCTTCAGCGTGGCCAGGGTGTGCATGTGCCCGAAATTGTGCCGCGCCTTGCGTCCCTCGATCTGGCTCTTCAGCGAGTCCGGCAACGCATCGTAAACCTGATACAGGTTGATGAACTGCGTTTCCCCGCCTGTGCGACTAACCTCCACTCCGTGCAACAGCGCCCCAGTGCATGGAACCTGCCGGTAGCTGCTATCGGTGTGCCAAAATTGCGCCAGCGACAGTTGCTGCGCCACCGGGTGGTCGGGCGGCATCAGTGTGCCTTCCTCATCGACGTTGGAGACGCGGAAGATTTCCTTCACGCGCTCGGACCGGATGATCTTTTGGTGAAAGATTTCCGGCTCGCCAAAAAAGCGGGTGAACGCGACATGTTCCGCATCCGTCACATGCTGGCCAGGAAATACCAGCACCAAATGTTCCATCCAGATGTCCTGGAGTTCGCTGAACGTGGCGGCATCGAGCGGCTGCCGCATATCGATGCCTCGCACCTCGGCGCCGAGCGCCGGATGCAGTTTGCGTACAGTCAGGCGAGCGGTCGTGGCGTGGGCAGGAGATGACATGACGTTTCCCTCTCTTTGGTCGCTGGATAGCGCTGCGTTTTGTTGGCTTATTCTGGATGTTCGGCGAATTCGAAGCCCATGGCGCGCGCGCGGTAGAAGATGCCGCTGGCCGCGAACGCGGTGTCCAGGAATTCGCCCGGCCGGATACCCGCGTAACGCGTCAGCACCAACGGCGTCGTGGACGGGAATGGACAGCCGAGATGCTGCCCGAGATCGCAGGCAATCAGGCCGGTGGGAGCGTTTGGATCGAGCGCGGCCATGAGTTCCGCGGGGAACAGGTGGTCGGGAACCGCCGGAAGCCCCACGTTGAACCCATTCCCCGTGTTGGAGAATCGCCCGCGGGCTTGTGCGGGAGTTGCCGGCTCACTCGGACGCTGCGCCGGCATTTCGGCGAAGGTAAGCGGACGGTCTGCCGTTAACGACATCTCATTCTTCCCTTTGGTCTGGTTCGGCATACCCTGACCCGCCGACCCGCAGAAAAGCATATTGGACACGGCTGAAGATAAAAGTCAATCGTTTGATTTAATCGTTTGTATGATTGAAGTTTTCAGTGGATTGTGATCTCTTGATATGGTCCGGACGCAGGGCGTTCCAATGCCAGGGGTCGTAATGGTTCAAAGTAAGCGAGCGCAGCGGACCTATCCATCTCCCGGGGAGCGCGCTCGAACAAGCATCCTGGACGCGGCCGAAGATCTCTTCGCTCGAGAAGGGCCATCGGCAGTGACACTGCGCTCGATCGCTGCGGCGGCCGACGTGAACGTAGCCGCTGTGAACTATTATTTCGGTGCCAAGGAGAAGCTCTTTGAGGAGATGTTTCTTCGTCGCGTCGTGCCGCTGAATGAGGAGCGTCTGACGCGGTTGGAGGTTTGCTTAGCCAGCGCGGACGGAAAGCCGACACTCACGGACATTGTTACGGCGTATGTGTTGCCCGCGTTGCAGTTGACAGACGCGGCAAGTGCCAGCGCGTGCGCGATCGTCGTGCAGTACTCGTTGGGCCGCGTCCTCGCTATGCCGGAAGTCAATCAGATGTTGGCCCGCTATTACGCGCGGGTTCGCGAGGCGTTTGTTGCAGCCTTGCAAGACGCGGTCCCGCGGTTGGCGCCGCATGAGGTGGTTTGGCGCTATTATTGGATGGGCGGCAGCGTGATGGTTGCTCTGGCGGTTCCTTCCGGGATGGTTGAAGGCACAGATGGTGCGTTCGTGGCGCCCGGATTTGCGCCGCACGGGACGCTACCAGCCAATCTTATCGCGTTCCTGGTCCACGGGATGTCCGCGCCTGGCTGCAACGCCGACGCCGGTCCGGACAGCCCGGTTGCTGTCCGAGGACATAGTCAGCCGGCGTGCGACGATTTTGAGATGCTTTTCGAGCTCGGATCTCGTGCTGATGCCAAATCGGAAAAATAGGCGGCCCGGTTCCGAGGTTGGTGATTGGTTGCGGTATCTGCCTTCATACACGGTCGTTACTTTTGCGGCGTTTATCCTGACGTCTCCGCTATGGATGGTTCCAAAACCAAAAACGCCCCGGAACGTGTGTTCCGGGGCG
>JAYUEJ010000638.1:0-3859 GCA_043739265.1 Rhodopila sp.
CCCGGCCGGCGGAAGGCTATGACAAGAAGACAGTCGGCGGCGATATTTGGCGGCTGGTCCACGATGTTTTGGGTATTTCCGAGTTTTATCTGGTGGGGCACGATTGGGGTGGGCCGACGGCGTACGCCGTGGCGGCGGCTCATCCGGAGGCGGTGCGTCGGTTGGCTGTGCTGGATGTGACGATCCCCGGGGATGGGAGTGCGAATATCAGCCAGGGCGGGCGGCGGTGGCACCACGCGTTTCATCAGACCATGGACTTGCCGGAAGCATTGGTGGCCGGGCGGGAGGATATTTACTTCGGTTGGTTCTACCGGAACTACGGGGCTCGGCCGGATGCTTTGTCGGAGGCGGATATCGCGGAGTATTTGCGGGTTTACCGCCAGCCCGGGGCGCTGCGGGCCGGGTTTTCTTACTATCGGGCGATCCCGAAGGATATCGCCGACAATGCGGCGACGGCGGCACGGTTCAAGCTGCCGATGCCGGTGCTGGCGCTGGGTGGGGACCGGTCCTGGGGGCGGGGGATGGAGGTTGTGGAGTCGCTGCGGCGGATGGCCTTGGATGTGCGGGGTGGGGTGGTGGAGAATTGCGGCCACTGGATGCCGGAGGAACAGCCGTCGGAGGTGTTACGGCAATTGCTGGGGTTTTTTGGCGAGGGAGATCGGCCGTGACTGCCTCGCGCTTATTGTGGTTTCGTATTGAACAGTCATACCAGTCCGCATTGACTCCGACTCTCCAGGGGGGATTCCCAGCGGCCGCTAATTCCGATTCGATGTCTCAAGACGTCGATTCGCATTTTGGAGGCATTGAATGGGCACGGCCTTAAGGATCACCCGGACGGACCACACGAGCGGCGAACTTCGAGCGCTTGCCAAAAAGTGCCGCGATGGCGGGCAGGTTCGCCGCTTTCTGGCTCTGGCGATGGTTCTGGATGGCCACGCCCGCCGCGAGGCGGCGTCTTGCAACGTCATGGATCGGCAGACGCTCAGCGATTGGGTTCATCGGTACAACGACGAGGGGCCGAGGGGCTGAAATCCCGGCTCCCCCCTGGCGGGACGCCGTTTTTGACAGAGTCACAAATGGCCCAGTTGTATGAACTGGTCGTCAAGGGTCCCGATCCAGCCACAGCCAAGGTGGTGCGCTGGCGGTGCGTGGACCTGCTGGCAGAAACAAAACGCCTGTTCTCGGTCGAAGTACATGAGAGTACGATGGGCAAATGGCTCCGCCAGCTCCGCCTGACCCGGCTACAGCCGCGACCGGTGCATCCGAAGAAGGTCCCGGAAGACGAGACGACTTTTAAAAAAACTTCGCCAGCCTGGTGAAGGAGGTCCTTCTCAGCACCACGGCCGCGACGCCGATCGAAATCTGGTTCCAGGACGAGGCCAGGGTCGGGCAAAAAGGCGGCCACGCTTACATTTGGGCACCGATCGGCTCGCGGCCGCTTATGGTACGCGATAACCGGCATGATGCCGCCTATATCTTTGGCGCTATCTGCCCAACCAGAGCCGTTGGTGCGGCGATCATCACACCCGCCGCCAATACTGAGGCGATGAACCTCCACCTGGCCGAAATCAGCACCCAAATCGCGCCAGGTGCCCACGCCGTGGTCGTTTGCGATGGCGCTGGCTGGCACCAGCGGGGGCAGAACCTGGAGGTGCCAACCAATATCAGCCTGTTGACCCTGCCGCCATATTCGCCGGAACTCAACCCGATAGAGAAGGCCTGGGACTACCTGCGGCAGAATCAAGCTCTGCTCCACGGTCTGGGACACCTACGACGACATTCTCGAAGCCTGCAAAACCGCTTGGAACTTCCTAATCGACGATCCTGACCGCATTCGATCCATCGGCTCCCGCGACTGGGCGAAGCGCAAAAAGCACCCGCTCCAACGCTCTGGACCTGGTCCCAAACCCAGGATGGTGCCGCCACGATCTGTGCAAATCCCTATCCTTAATCCCCTAAATCTGTGTCAAAAACTTGCTGCCTTCCAACCTCGCCAGCATACCGAAAGAGATCGATCCCATCGTTGCGCGCCGATGATGCAAATACCATCGACCCGGGGCAGAGGCCCGCCATCCAAACCAGTGTTTGACGAGCAAAGCCACGGCAAGCTGGCCAGCAATTGGGCAAATCCAGCCAGCCGGGGTAGCCTGTCGCGTGGAGGAAACCGATGTCGCGAAAAATCACCCGTCGTCATGCCGCTTCTGGGCTGGCCGCGCTGGCCGCTGGGCCTCGGCTGGCCCGCGCCGCTGCCGACAATCCGGCGCTGGAAGCCGCCGCCCACGATGAAGGCGGCCTGACCTGGTACACTGCGCAAGTAGATGCGCAAACCTCCGAAACGCTCGGGCGGTCCTTCACCCAAACCTATCCAGGCGTGAACGTCGCCGTGATCCGAACCACCGGCCAGGTGGCATTCCAGCGGTTGCTTCTGGACATCAAGAACCACACCCCGCAATGCGACGTCTTCAGCGCCACCGATATTTCCCACCTGCCAACCTTGAAAGACCGGAAGGAGCTGACGGAGTTCGTCCCCGCCAACGCCGAGGCCATGCTGCCGCCGTTCCTGGCACTGTCGGACCCGGGGTTTTCCTACATCACCAATGCGGTTCGTTATTTCATCATCTACAATAAGGATAAGGTGAAGCCCGAGGACGCCCCGCGCGCCTGGACTGATCTGCTTGACCCGAAATGGAAAGGTCGTGTTGCCACCGGACACCCTGCCTTCAGCGGCTGCACCGGAACCTGGGCGCTCGCCATGAAGAAAATCTACGGTTGGGAATTTTTTGAAAAACTAGCGAATAACAATCCGCGTATCGGCCGTTCCGCCGTCGATCCCTTGACCCTGATCAACGCCGGAGAGTGCCTGGTCGGAGTCGGCGCGGCGGCCAACGCCTATAAGTCGATCGACAAGGGCAACCCGATCGGCGTCGTTCATCCGTCCGACGGGCTGGTCGTGTGTGTCACCCCATCCGGCATACCCGCGCGTGCCCCGCACCCGAATGCCGCCAAGCTGTTCATGGAATGGCTGCTCAGCCCGGATTACGCCAGGATGATCGCCGCCGACGGCAGCGAGCCGATCCTGACGGGCATCGAGCCCCGGTCCGGCATGCCGCCTCTGGCCGGCCAAACGGTCATCAAGCTGACCGTGGACGAAATCCGTGTCGGCGTACCGATCCTGGTCGAGCAATGGCGCGATACCTTTGGAAGCTAGCGTCAACAACCGCCCGCCCGCGTAACGTCCAGGACTGAGGAAATGATGCAGCGACACAAGCGAACCATGACCCTCGCCGAACCATGAGCGCGAGCCTGCCCAAAATTCGCAGGGCCCGACTGCCGTTCGACCCGCTCATCATCCTGTGGGTCGTGCTTGCCGTCGCGTTGGTCATTCTTGTGGTCAACCCGTTGTTCCGCTTGGTGCAGACCAGCCTTGAGGACACCGACACCGGCGCCTTCACCCTGATGAACTACGTCACCGCGTTTTCGAAACCCCGCTACATCACCGCGATGCTGAACTCACTGCGGCTGGGGGCGGGGGTTACGGTGCTGTGCCTGCTGTTCGCCGTGCCGATGGCATGGGCGGTTTCGCGCACCGACATGCCGGGCAAAGGCGTCATCCGCTTTTTGGTCCTGGGCGCCTTCGTCACGCCGCCCTACCTGGGCGCCATCGGCTGGATCCTGCTGGCCGGACCGAATTCCGGGTGGTTGAACCGGGCCTGGATGGCGCTGACGGGGGCGCAGGAGGGTTTGTTCAATATCTATTCGTTCGAAGGACTGACATTCAACATCGCGATCTACTCGTTCCCGTATTTGTTCATTTTCACCACCGCCGCGCTCGATCTCGTGTCGTCGGAAATGGAGGACG
>JAYUEJ010000639.1:0-11594 GCA_043739265.1 Rhodopila sp.
GCCCATACGAGACCGGCTATCTGCCGCTGTCCGCCGGCCATGTGATGTATTGGGAGCAAGCCGGTAATCCGAACGGCCGGCCGGTACTCTTCCTGCACGGCGGCCCGGGTGCCGGAGCCGGCACGGTGCATCGCCGCTTCTTCGATCCCGGCCATTGGCGGATTGTCATATTCGACCAACGTGGGGCAGGGCGGTCTCGGCCTTTGGGCGGGCTGGACAACAACACCACCCCCGACCTGGTCGCCGACATCGAAATACTGCGCCGCCATCTGGCGATCGATCGCTTCCTGCTGTTCGGTGGCTCCTGGGGCTCCACCCTGGCCCTTGCTTACGCCCAGGCGCACCCCGAACGGGTCGCCGGTGCCGTTCTGCGCGGCGTCTTTCTGGGGCGCCCGCAAGAGGTCGAATGGTTCCTGCACGGGATGCAGGCCGTGTTCCCCGAAGCGCATGCCTCGTTTGCCGGTTTCTTGCCGGAGGCGGAACGCAGCGACCTGTTGGCCGCCTACCTCCGCCGCCTGACCGATCCCGATCCGTCCATCCACCTGCCCGCCGCCCGCGCCTGGTCCGTATATGAGGGCACCTGCAGCACGTTGCTGCCCAGCCCGGAGACCGTCAGCAGTTTCTCCCAGGATCGCACGGCGTTGGGGCTGGCGCGGATCGAGGCCCACTACTTCGCGCACGGACTGTTCCTGCCCGACCAGGGGCTGCTGGGACACATGGACCGGATCAGCCACATCCCGGCGGAGATCGTGCAAGGCCGCTACGACATGATTTGTCCCGCCGTGACCGCCTTCGACCTCGCCGCCGCCTGGCGCAACGCCCGCATGACCATCGTGCCCGATGCGGGGCATTCGGCACTGGAACCCGGCATCCGGCGCGCACTGGTCGCGGCGGTCGAGCGGTTCCGCGGCGGGCGGTAAGGCCGCCGGGCACGGACATCGGGTGTCACTGCTGCGAGAATTCCACAATGACACTGGGTCGGACCAGACCCCCTCGGACCAGACCCCGGCGGACCATACCATTGACATACGGCCTGACCCGCCAGAGCGTTGTTGTATCGATTGAACATGCCGTTCATTTCCAAGGAACCGCGAAAATGAGTGCCGCGCTGGAACTGACCACCGCCGTGGTCCCCTTCGACCTGACAACCGACCCCGTTGCCCGGGCGCACGCGATCGCTCCCCTGCTGCGTGCCGAAGGGCCAAGGATCGAGGCGCTGGGCCAATTGACCCCCACCGTCGTGGAGGCGCTGCATGCGCAGGGTCTGTACCGCACCTTATTGCCCGGTCAGTTGAACGGGTATGGCGCCGGGCTCCAAACATTCTTCAAGGTGATGGAAACCCTTGCCGCGGCGGATGCCTCCACCGCGTGGTGCGTTGGCCAGGCCAGCGGTTGCTCCATGGCCGCGGCGTACGTCGAGCCGGCGATCGCGCAGGAGATTTGGGGTGACGATCCGCGCGGTGTGCTGGCGTGGGGCTTTCAGCTCGAGGGTCGCGCCAGGCCCGTGCCCGGCGGCTACAACGTGACCGGCAAATGGGGTTTTGGCAGTGGCGGCCATCATGCGAGCTGGATGGGCGCGCACTGCCATGTCGAACGGCCGGACGGGTCCCTGATGCAAGATGCCAATGGTGCCCTGATCGAGCGCACCATGCTGCTCCGCCAGGACCAGATCAACTGGTTGAGCACATGGGACGTGGTCGGCCTCCGCGGAACCGGCAGCGACACCTATACCGTGACCGATCTTTTCGTGCCGGATCGCTACAGTGTGCGGCGCGACCTGGACGCGGAACGGCGCATCGACGACCCGTTTTTCCGCTTCACCACCACCAGCGCTTATTCCTGCGGCTTCGCGGCGGTGTCCATCGGGATTGCCCGCGGTATGGTGGACGAGCTGAAAAGTCTGGCGCAGTCGAAAAAGCCGTCTCACACCGCCCGCACGCTGCGCGACAGTCCGGTGATGCATCACCTTGTTGCGGAAAACGAGGCCAAACTGCGGTCAGCACGGGCGTTCGTGCTCGAAACGATCCGCGACGCCGAGGACTGCATTCAGCGCACCGGCGCACTGGACATGGAAAACAAGGTATTGATGCGGCTGGCGACGACGACAGCCATCCGTCGTGCGAAGGAAGTCGCCGAGTTCGCCTATCATGAGGCCGGCGCGACCGCGATCTTCGCCAGCAATGCGTTCGAGCGGACAATGCGCGACATCCACGCCTCGGCGCAGCAGTTGCAAGGGCGGACAGGTCATATCGAAGTCTGCGGCCAATACTTCCTCGGCTTCAACCCAACCGCTCGGCATATTTGACCACAGGAACAGCATTTTTTTCATTATTAGGAGAAAATAACTATGAAAGTCGGTGTCATCGGCCTCGGCAATATGGGCATGGGTGCTGCCCTGAACCTTCTGCACAAGGGTCACGATGTGACGGGGTGCGAGCTGCGGGAAGAAACCCGAACGGCTTTCGCGGCCGAGGGGGGTAAGGTGGTGGTCTCCCCGGATGCATTGCCGACAGACCTGGAAGCCGTTGTGGTCTTCGTCATCAACGCCGCGCAAACTGAGCAGGTGTTGTTTGGGGAAAAGGGGTGCCTGGCGCGGATGGAGGCGGGTGCCGTCGTCCTGTGCTGCGCCACCGTCGCGCCGGAAGCCGCCAGGGCGTTGGGTAAGAAGATCGAGGATGCCGGTTTCCTGATGGTGGACAGTCCCGTGTCCGGCGGATCGGCCGGCGCGCGGACCGGGACCATGACGGTTATGGGATCGGGGTCGGAAGCCGCCTTCGCCAAGGCCGCGCCGGTGCTGGAGGCGATTTCGACCAAGGTCTGGCGGCTGGGGGATGAGGTTGGGGTCGGCAGTACAGTCAAGATGGTCAATCAGTTGTTGGCGGGCGTGCATATCGCGACGGCGGCCGAGGCATTGGCTTTGGGTATTCGGGCGGGGGCCGATCCGGAGACGCTGTATAAGGTGATCTCGGAATCCGCTGGCAGTTCGTGGATGTGGCAGAACCGGGTGCCGCATATCCTGGCGGGCGACGATACGCCGTCCTCGGCGGTGAACATCTTCGTCAAGGATCTGGGAATTGTGCTGGATCAGGCGCGGGCGCTGACTTTTCCGCTGCCGATGGCCGCCGCCGCGCACCAGTTGTTCCTGGCGGCAGCGGCGAACGGGCAGGGGTTGAAGGACGATTCCTTCGTAATCCGGGTGTGGGAACAACTGACCGGGATCAACCTGCCGGCGAAGAAATGAAATGAGAGAGGGAGGCTGGCGTTAGGTCAGCATTGTCCTGTCAAACCCCATTATCGCCCCGGCGTGCGGGTCAAACCGCACCGCCGATGTCCGGCCGGAAGTCTTAAGCCGGACATCCCTAAGCTGGCCCGTCTTAAGTTGAATCGTCTTAAGTTGAACCGTCTTAAGTTGGCCTATCTTAAGTTGAATCGTCCTAAGCTGGACCGGGCGCGAATCACTTCTCCATCACATACAGCCCCGGTGCATCGTCAAGTGCCGGATGCGCGACGCTGCCCATCCCTGGCGGCTTGCCTTTACGGCCCGCGCGTTTGGCCAGCCAGTCCGCCCAGTCCGACCACCAACTGCCATCATGCCGTATGCTCGACCCCCGCCACTCTTCGGCTGTACTGGCCGGTCCATTGTCGTCGTTGACCCAGAAACTCCCCTTGCCGCCAGGGGGATTGATGATTCCGGCAATATGGCCGCTGGATGCCAGCACGAAGCGCACCTTGCCGCCGGTGAGATGCGTCAGGTGCCAGGCGGCATCCCAGGGGACGATGTGATCCTTCTCCGCGCCGACCGCGTAGGCATCGAGCGTGATCCGGCCGAGATCGAGGGCCTCGCCTTTGACCTGGATCTTCCCTGGCACGATCAGGTTGTTCTCACCATATGTATTGCGCAGATACCAACTATGCGCGGCGCGGGTCATGCGGGTGCCGTCACTGTTCCAATACAGCAAATCGAAGGCCGGTGGTTTCTGCCCCAGCAGGTAATTGTTCACCACGTTCGACCAGATCAAATCGTTCGAACGCAGCAGATTGAACATATTGGACATCTCGCGGCTGTCGAGATAGCCACGTTCCATCATCTGCTGCTCGACGAAGTCGATCGCCGTTTCGCCCAGGAAAATCGCGGTGTCGCCCACCTTCGAGAAATCCTGCAGCGACACCATGAACGTGGCGGACCCGAACCGCGCATCGCCCTTTGCCGCAAGCCAGGCGAGCGTCATCGCCAACAGCGTGCCGCCGATGCAGTAGCCCATGACATTGACGGTCTTGCTGCCGGTGATCTGTCGGATCACGTCGCTCGCCGCCAATGGACCCAGATCCATGTAGTCTTCAATGGTGGTGCCATCCATCGAACTGTCGGGATTCTTCCAGGACACGACAAAGACCGTGAACCCCTGTTCCACCAGGAACCGCACCATGCTGTTTTTCGGCTGCATGTCGAGGATGTAATACTTGTTGATCCACGGCGGCAGGATCAGCAGCGGAACCTGATGCACCGTTTCGGTTGTGGGCGTGTATTGGATCAACTCGATCAACGTGTTACGATACACCACCTTGCCCGGCGTCATGGCGAGATTACGACCCGGAGCGAAGGCGGTGGCATCCACCATGCTCAGCTTGCCCTCCTTCAGGTCGTGCATCAGGTTGCGCGCGCCATCGGCCAGGCTGGCGCCTCCGGTTTCCATCGCCCGGCGCAGCGCCTCCGGATTGGACAGCAGCATCAGCGACGGACTCATTGCATCGACGAACTGGCGCAGGTGGAAATTCAGGCGCTGCCGCTCCGCGTCATCCATGTCGTCGGTTTCGGCCTGCCGCAGCAGCCAGTCCGACGCCAGCAGATACATCTCTTTCAGCGTGCGGTAGGCCGGATTGGCCTGCCATTCCGGGGCGGCGAAGCGCTTGTCGGCAGGGCCGGACGGCTTGGCGTCGGCGGCGGGACTGGCAAACCACCGCTGGGCGGCAGCCTGCCACGCATCCGTCGCGGAACCGAGTAATCGCGCATTCAAATCCACGGCCGCCGCGATGGCCTTGTTCGGATCACGGAGAGCGCGCAGCCAGACACTGCGGAGTGCGCGCGCGATTTCAGCCCAGTCCACCGGCACGACGTCGCGCAAAGGGTTGGCATTCCACATCTGGTCGATCGCGTGCAGTGCCGAATCTTTGCCCAGAACCTCGTTGAGTTGCTTCACGCCCGCGGCAAGCAGGTCGCCGGCGGCGGCATTCGGGGCGGCCTGCCATGATTGCGTCCCGGAGTCGCCCGGGTTTTTGGACCACGCCCGGGCGGAATGGGATGCAGCGTCCATCCAGGACGACCACAGGCCGAGCATTGCATCCGGCGCGGGTGCGCCCCAAGCGGGGAGAGTGGTGTCTGGGCCCGTTGGCGGGTTCGGATTCTTGCTGTCCATAGTTCGATTCCTTCAATGGCCCCGGGGCTGTCACGCGGTCGCGGCAAACCACGCCCAGCTACCGGTCGCTACGCCAACGGTAGCTGGGTCAATGGTTGCCGTGGCCCCGCGAAAGACGCAAGGGGCGGTATCGGTCGCTCCCTTAGTCTTCCAATTTGAAACCGGCTTTGAGTGTTACCTGATAGGAATCCACCTCCCCGTCTTTGACGTGGCCGCGGATTTCGGTGACCTCGAACCAACCCATGTGACGTAGTGTGGTTCCCGCCTTGGCGATTGCCCCCTTGATTGCCTTGCTGATGCTTTCATCGGACGAGCCGACAAGCTCGACGACTTTGAATACGCTCTCGGACATGGTTTCTTCTCCGATAAATTCAGTCTCGTTGAGGTAGCCACCGTGTCTTGCTGGACCGCCGTGCATCCTGTCCCGGTGGCTGACTCATGCTAGACGATGTGCGGTCACCCTGACTACGAATCAGCGGGACACGCTTTCGTCGGTTCTGAGATGTTGCTGTGCATTGGCCCCGGGCGCCGGTCCCGGGCGCCGGCTCGGGGCGCGGCTTGATCGGGCCACCCTTCCGGCCATACTGCCAACTCAGCCCGCCCAAAGGATCGTCCAGATGAGTACACCCTTGCCAACCGCGAAGCCCGAGGAAGTCGGCCTCAACCAGGCCGCCCTCGATCGCCTGTCCGCTGCGTTGAGCGATCGCGTCGCCAGCGGCCATGTGCCCGGCGCCGTTGCGCTGATCGCCCGGCATGGCAAGGTCGCCTACCACCAGGGTTTTGGTCGCCTGGACCCGGCCAGCGACGCGCCGATGGGGACCGATGCGATTTTCCGCATCTACTCCATGACCAAGGCGATCGTGTCGGTCGCGGTCATGATGCTGTGGGAGGAAGGCCGCCTGTTGCTGGGCGATTCGATCGGCAAATACATCCCGGCATTCAACGAAACCAGGGTTGGGGTCATCTCCGGCGAGGGTTACGGCCGGACGGACGCGCGAAGCCCGATCACCATCCAGGACCTGCTGCGCCATACCTCGGGCCTGACCTATGAGTTCCGCGGCGATTCGCCGATCCACCAGGCCTACGCCGAGGCCCGGATTGCGCGGCCGAAGCAGACCAATGCCGAGCAGGTGGACACGTTGGCCGGTCTGCCGCTGCTGCATCAACCCGGTACGGCGTGGGAATACAGCCGTTCAACCGATGTGCTGGGGCGGCTGGTGGAGGTTATTTCCGGCCAGACTCTGGGCGCGTTCCTATCCGAACGCGTTCTGCTGCCGCTCGGTATGACCGACAGCGGGTTCACGGTCCCCGAGGCCAACTTTGGCCGCATCGCCGAACCGTTCGCCAAGGACCCCGAGGGCGGCATGGACGTGGTGCTGCTGGATGTTCGCCGGCCGGCGATGTTCGAATCCGGCGGTGGCGGCATGGTCGCCACGGCGATGGACTACGCGCGCTTCCTGGCGATGCTGCACGGCAACGGCCGGCTGGGTTCCACCCGCCTGCTCGGGCGCAAGACGGTGGAGCTGATGACGTCCGATCATTTGGGGACGATCGCCGGTTCGCCCGACCTGCTGCCGCCAGGGCATGGGTTCGGGTTGGGCTTCGCGGTGCGGACTCAGGCGGGGATGGCGCCATTCCCGGGGTCGGTCGGGAACTACTATTGGGGTGGAGTTGCGGGGACGACGTTCTGGGTCGATCCGGCGGAACGGCTGTTTGCGGTGCTGATGGTGCAGGCGCCGATGCAGCGGGAGCATTACCGGTTGCTGTTCCGCGACATGGTGTATGCGGCGGTGGCCGACTGAGGGGGGCGGCGAACGTTTACGGCCGGGCGTGTGCCTGTTCCTCCGCGCTGAACAGCCGCTCGGTTTCATCCATGATCGCGGAAACGAGCCTTTCGCCCTCGGGACCAGCGCGGCGTCCAAGGCCCATGGCGCGGTACTCGGCGGCCATTGCCGTACTGAGGTCCGGCCACGGCAGACGATCCGCCGTACGCAACATCGACAGCAGCGCCGCGAGTTCGTCGAGCGGCGGACGCTCCGGTTCGGCAGGCGCTGGCGGGGGTGGTGCGAACAGGTCGGGATGGATGGGCGCGAATCGGGGCATGGCGGGAGTATAGCGAATAGTCAGCGCTATCATAAGCCGTGTCTCGGCCGGCGGGGCAGCGGGGCCATCACAAATAGATAACTGTTGCGGCTCAGACTCGAAGGCCTTGATAACCCCACCATGCAGTCACCCATCCTGTCCGACTACCTCGGGGAAATCGCCCGCATTCGCGCCACGCGCGCCGGCACTGGGGAGATCAGCTATTACGGCGCCCTCACCGGGGCACTGAACGCGGCCGGCGAGCGGTTGAAACCACGCGTGTTCTGCGTCCCGAACTTGCGGAACCGCGGATCGGGCTTTCCGGACATGGGCCTGTTCGTCGTGACCCGCGGGCAGGCGCCGGAGGAATGGCCGGAGTCGCAACCCCCTGAACGTGGCGTGGTCGAGGTCGATGACATCCCGGCCGATCTGTCGATCAAGTTGGGCAGCGAACAGGTCCGGCGCTATCTCGGTGCCTACGGGCTTGTGCTCGTCACCAACTACCGTGACTTCGTGCTGCTCGGCCGCGACGCGCGGGGCCAACCGGAACGCCGGGAAAGTTTCAGCTTCAATTGCGACAATGCGGATGCGTTCTTCACTTTGGCGCGCGGCCAGCGCCGCCCGGCCGGACTCGCGGCACGCTTCGCCGAATTCCTGGAGCGGGTGTTGCTGCATCAGGCGCCGCTCGCCCGGCCCGAGGATGTTGCCTTCTTCCTGGCCTCCTACGCACGGGACGCGCTGGCGCGGGTGGACGAACACGCAAGCCTGCCCGCTTTTGCCGAACTCCGGAATGCGTTGCAGGAGGCGTTGGGGCTTCAATTCGAAGGACCGAAGGGCGAGCATCTGTTCCGCAGCACCTTGGTGCAGACGTTGTTTTATGGGCTGTTCAGCGCTTGGGTGGAGGTGGCGCACGAAGGGAATGCGAATTTCGAGTGGCGTGCGGCCGGCTGGAATCTGCATGTCCCCTTTGTCGATACATTGTTTCAGCGCATCGCCACGCCGCAATCGCTCAAGCCGCTCGGGCTGGAAGAGCCGCTGTCATGGGCGGCGGCGGCGCTGAACCGGGTGGACCGGCCGGCGTTCTTTGCCCGGTTCGAAGAGGCGGATGCGGTTCGTTATTTCTACGAACCGTTCCTGGCGGCCTTCGATCCCGCGCTGCGGAAGGAAATGGGGGTCTGGTACACGCCGCGCGAGATCGTCCGCTATATGGTCGAGCGGGTGGATCAGGTGCTGCGCAGCGAACTCGGCCTTGCGGACGGATTGGCCGATCCGTCGGTTTGGGTTCTGGACCCGTGCTGCGGCACCGGTGCATATCTGGTTGAGGTTCTGGCCCGCATCGCCCGCACGTTGAAGGAAAAGGGCGAGGATGCGCTGATGGCGGAGGACCTGAAACAGGCGGCGATGACCCGCATTGCCGGGTTCGAGATCATGCCAGCGCCATATGTGATCGCGCACTGGCAGGTAGGGCATGCCCTGCGTGCAGCCGGCGCGCCACTTGGCCCCGACGATCGGGCGGCGGTGTATTTGACCAACGCGTTGACCGGTTGGGCGGCACCGAGCGAGAGCGGAGTGGCGAATGCGGCGCAGAGCGGGATTCGATTCACGTATCCGCCACTGGCCGATGAACGGGACGAGGCGGCGCGGGTGAAACAGAGGCGACCGATTCTGGTGGTAGTGGGCAACCCTCCCTATAATGCGTTTGCGGGGACATCGCCCGCTGAAGAGGCTGGATTGGTCGAACCATATAAGGAGGGCCTACAAAGAGACTGGGGTATCCGAAAGTTCAACCTGGACGATCTTTATGTGCGGTTCTTCCGGATCGCTGAACGACGGATCGCGGAAGGAACCGGGCAAGGGGTTGTTTGCTTTATCAGCAACCATTCGTGGTTATCGTATCCGTCCTTCGTAGTAATGCGTCAGCGATTAGTGGCGGAGTTCGACCGTATCTGGATAGACAACCTCAACGGTTCGAAATTCGAAACTGGCAAGGTCGCGCCGGACGGCAGTCCAGATCCGTCCGTGTTCAGCACCGACTTCAATCGCGAAGGCATTCAGGTGGGCACGGCCGTTGCCCTGCTGGTAAAGCGCGATAGAGCGGCAGATCGCCAAGTGCTGCATCGCAATATCTGGGGCGTGGCAAAACGCGAAGCACTTGTCACGAGCTTGACTGCTGTGGATTTCGATGCGAACTATGCCTGTACAGCGCCGACCACCGCAAATCGATTTTCGCTCCGACCTGGCGCAGTGGCGCTCGATTACGCATCCTGGCCAACGCTTCCCAAGCTAGCAGCGATTGCACCACTAAATGGGCTGATGGAGAAACGCGGGGGAGCCCTGCTTGACCATGACAGGGCAGTGCTTGAACAGCGCATGCGGACCTATTTTGCGTCGGCCCGAAACTGGGAGGATGTGCGGGAGGAAATCGGCGGCCTTGCTCGCGATGCTGCACGTTTCGATGCGAAAGCAACGCGAACGCGGATAGTTCGTTCGGTAGCGTTTTCAACGGCCAACGTCCTTGAGTATTTTCACCGTCCGTTCGACCCTTGTTGGGCGTATGTAACCGGAGAAAGGCCTATTTGGAATGAGCCACGTCCGGAACTCCTTCGGACACTTCCGATGGCCGGCGGGTTCCTTGCCTCCCGCCCCGCCGGTGTCGCCTCCCCGGAAGGCATACCGCTGACCTGGACTCACCGCCTCGGCGACAACGATGCCTTACGAGGTCATGCCTATTACACTCCAGTGTTTAGTCGTTCCAACGGCGGCTTTAGCGCCAACCTCTCCGCCGCCGTCCGCGGATGGCTCGCCGCGATCGGACTGCCGGATCCGGACACAGACCGTAACGTCGCCGCACTGCCGTGGCACCACGCGCTCGCGATCGGTTACGCCCCTGCCTGGCTGGAGGAGAACAGCGACGGCATCCGCCAGGACTGGCCGCGGGTGCCGCTACCGGACACCGCCGATCTCTTGAGTGCCTCCGCAGCCCTCGGTGCCCGCGTTGCCGCTCTGCTCGACCCGGACACGCCGGTGCCGGGCGTCACCTCTGGTGCGATCCAACCCGTGATCCAGACCATCGCCGTGCCAACAAAACGCGGCGGCGGTGCGATGACCGAGGCCGACCGCACACTCACAGCGGGATGGGGTCACTCCGGCAAGGGCGGTGCGGTCATGCCGGGCCGCGGACGCATCGTCACGCGCGACTACGCGGCGGATGAAGCGCCCGCCCAGGCAGAAGCCGCGCTGCTCGGTACCCACACGCAGGACGTGTTTCTGAGTACCGACGGCTATTGGCGAAATATCCCCGAGGCAGTCTGGAGCTTCACCATCGGCGGCTATCAGGTGATGAAGAAATTTCTGTCCTACCGTGAGCAGCCACTGCTCGGCCGTGCGCTCAGTCCAACCGAAATACGATACGTGCGTGACATGGCACGCCGCCTCGCGGCACTGCGCCTGATGGCGCCGGAACTGGACGCAAATTACCGCGCGTGTGCTGCGGCGCACCGCCCGTTGGACGGGGGCGCGGATGCCCGGGGCACCAATGCGGTATCCGTATGAATGCACCTGATGGGCCGGCCATCACACCACACTCGTCAGCCCGCCATCCACATAGATAATCTGCCCGTTGACGAAATCCGACGCCGCCGATGCCAGGAAGATCGCCGCCCCTGCCAGTTCCTCCACCCGGCCCCAACGCCCGGCCGGCGTGCGTTTGCATAGCCAGTCGGAGAATGCGGGATCGGCGACCAACGCCGCCGTCAGTTCGGTTTCGAAATACCCCGGGCCGATGCCGTTGACCTGCAAACCGTGTCGCGCCCAGTCGGCGCACATGCCCTTGGTCAGCATTTTCACGGCGCCCTTGCTCGCGGCGTAGGGTGCGATGCCCGGGCGGCCCAATTCGCTTTGAACCGAGCAGATGTTGATGATTTTGCCGCGTTTGCGGGCGATCATGCCGCGAGCGACGGCCTGGGCGACATAGAACACGCTGTCCAGGTTGGTGCGCATCAGTTCGTGCCAGGTGGCTTCGGGGAAATCCTCCAACGGCGCGCGGCGTTGGATGCCGGCGTTGTTGACCAGCACATCCAGTGTGCCCAATTGGCCGAT
>JAYUEJ010000640.1:0-3849 GCA_043739265.1 Rhodopila sp.
GCCGATGGCATTTGGTACACCGACGGCAAGGGCCATGCCGCCACTCCGCCGGCGAACCAGATCGAAAATCCGGACGCCCAACCGGGCACCAACAATTACTATATACAGGACGGTTACGGCGCTGCCACCGGCGGCGGATCCTACAGCGCCTGCGCCGATATCACTCAGCCCGGAGTCGGCTCGGTCGTCAGCTACCTGAACGCTTTACCGAAGCCGGTCGCGTCGAATTGCGAAGCCGGCCATTACTACCTGCTGAATAACGAAAACCCCGGCTATTACGGCGATGGTTCGGTGGATACCGCCGATACCTTCACGATCCCGCCCGTGCCCACCAACAGCATTGCCGACGTGTTGCTGTCCGGCGCCGTTTCGGTTCGTTGGTATGGCGAAGGTTACAACGAGTATGTTCAGGACCCGAACGATCCAACGAACGTGTATTGCAACATCTGCAATCCGTTCCAGTATCAGACCTCGATCATGGCGAACCAGACGGTGCGCGCGCAGGTGTTGCAGGACACGTCCGACTTCTACACGTCCCTGCAGGCGGGCATCCTTCCGGCGGTGTCGTTCGTAAAGCCCGGCGCTCTGAACGATGGCCATCCGGTATCGTCGAAGTTCAGCGTGTTTGAGGCTTATGTTCGGAAGATCATCACGGAACTGCGGCAGCAACCCGAACTTTGGGCGTCCACCGCTGTCTTCATCACGGTGGACGAAGCTGGCGGATACTGGGATTCGGGCTATATCCAGCCAGTGGACTTCTTTGGCGACGGCCCGCGGATTCCGCTGATCGTCGTGTCGCCGTTTACTCTCGGCGGGCGTGTGTCGCATGAATATGGCGATCACATCTCGATCCTGAAGTTCATCGAGGCGAACTGGGGTCTGCCCAAGATATCCGGCCGCAGCCGCGACAACCTGCCGAACCCCGAGCAGTCCGGCGCCAATCCGTATGTTCCCACGAACGGGCCCGCGCTGGGCGATCTGATGTCGATGTTTCAGCATTAGAGCGTGATCGTTTGAGGTTGCTCCTACCTCAAACGTGAAGCAGGCGATCAGGGATAAAGCCAGACCATGATTGGGCACGGGAAAGGGTTCAACTTCAAACGATCATGGTCTGGCGCGTTTTGCGGCCGAAAACCCTAAAAGGGGCGTCCCGCTGGCGGCCCTTTTTGCCTATCGCGAACGGTCGTCATGTGAATGCGCCCCTATCACAACGAATTGCATCACAAGGGATTGCGTCGCCTCCGGTCCTCGCTCGGGTTCATCAGTGCCTTGAGCGCGAGTTGGTCGCGTCAGGCAGGCGGTGGAGTTCAACGAGAGAATGCGACAATCCATCGTTCGCAAGCCGCGTCCGTGCCGCACCCTAGCCGTTCTGTTGGGCATGATGCAGGTGGCTGCCTGCAACCACCCGTCGCCGCCGGCCATCCCGGCCCTGGCGCCGTTGCCGTCCGGCATCACCGCCGCGCCACCCCGGATCAACGGCGTGATCGGCTCACCGGCCGCATTGCCGCCGGCCGAACTCGCCTATGGTCGAACCGTGGAGGCGTCACCGGGCCAGACTCCTGCCATCGATCAGGCAGGCGGCGATGTCAGCCTCGATTTCGCCGATACTGATATACGGGAGGTCGTGGCACAGATTCTGGGCACGATACTGAAGGTCAATTACACCATCGATCCTGCGGTGCGCGGTGCCGCGACGCTGCACACCGTCCAGCCGCTGCAACGGTCCGACCTCGTGCCGACGCTCGAATCGCTGCTGGCGCAGAATGGTGCGGCATTGGTTATGAACGGCGCGCTGTTTCGTGTCATTCCGGCCGCACAGGCGGTGGCGATGGCGGCCAGCGGTGTAGGGACGGCGGGGGCGGTGGTCGTCCCGCTGCGCTACGCGTCCGCCGAGGATCTGGCGAAAGTGCTGCAGCCTTATATCGGCGAAGGAGGCAAAATCGCCGCCGATCCCGGCCGCAACGCCCTGCTCATCGCCGGCGAACCGCAGGCGCGGGACGGGCTGATCGGGCTGGTGAAAGCGTTCGACGTGGATATCCTCGCCCGGCAATCCTACGCCCTGCTGCCGGTCGGCAGCGGCGAGGTCAAGGATTTCGCGTCCGCATTGCAAGACGCGTTCAGGGGTCAGAGCGGCGGTGCCCTTGCCGGTCTGGTTCGGGTCATTCCCCTCTCACGCATCAACGCCGTGCTGATTGTCTCCTCCCAGCAACGGTATATCGACGAAGCGCGGCGCGTTTACGCCTTGATCGATCGTGGGCGGCGGCAGACGTTGCGGAGTTGGCATGTCTATTACCTGCAGAACAGTCACTCCGAGGATGTCGCCTACGTCCTGCAGCAGGCCTTTACCCCCAACAATGTCACGGCCCAGCCCACCGCACGCAGGCAATCGCAATCGTCGCAGCAGACCAACGGAGGCGGCGGCTTGGGCGGAGGCGGGGGCTTGGGCGGAGGCAGGGGCGGAGGCGGTTTGGGCGGCGCCCTGGGGGGTTCCGGAGGCGGCGGCGGACTGGGCAGCGGATCGGCGGGCGGCCTTGGGCGGTCCGGCCTGTCCGGTGGCGGCGGCAGCGGTCCTGCATCCAGCCTGGGCCAGGGTGGCGCGCAACAGGCTGGCGGCGGAACGACCCAGGGTCAGCAGCCGACGTCTGGGGCAAACCCGCTGTTTGGCGGCCTGGACCCCGGTGGCGGCGATACGGCCGGCACCGATACGTTGCGGGTGATTCCCGACGATCAGAACAATGCCGTCCTGGTGTATGGCACCGAGCGGGAGCTGGCGACGATGGAGTCGATGCTGAGGAAGATCGATATCTTGCCGTTGCAAGTGCGCATCGACGCGGTGATCGCGGAAGTCACACTGAACGACACTCTGCAATTCGGCACGCAATTCTTCTTCAAGTCCGGCGGAATCAACGGCATCCTGAATGCTGGCACATCGACGGCGCCCAATCTCTCGACGACCCCCCTTAATGTCAGCTTTCCAGGCTTTTTCCTGGGTGGGAACGGCCTGGGGGGCGTGCCGATCGCTATCCAGGCCTTGCAACAGGTCACCAAAGTCCATGTCCTGTCGTCGCCAGAACTTCTGGTCCTGGACAATCAGCCCGCTCGGCTACAGGTCGGCAGCGTCGTGCCTTATCTGAGTCAGACGTCGCAAAGCACGATCGCGTCCAACGCCCCGGTGGTCAGTTCGATCAATTATCAACAGACCGGAGTGATCATGGAGGTCACGCCGCGCGTCAACAGCGGTGGCCTCGTGACTTTGGATATCATGCAGGACGTCAGCAGCGTCGCCACCACCATAACGACGCCGGGAATCAACTCGCCAACGTTCAATGAGCGGAACGTGACCTCCCGGGTCGTGGTCCAGGACGGGCAGACGGTTGGGCTGGCGGGATTGATCACCGACACCGCGTCGGTGGGCAATTCGGGTATCCCCTGGTTGAAGGACGTGCCGATCCTGGGGTTCCTGGCGGGCAGCCAGAACGATACGCGGCAACGGACGGAATTGTTGATATTGATCACGCCGCATGTCGTCCATGACCAGCGCGATGCGCGGGCGCTGACCGAGGATCTCCGCGATCGCCTGATCAACGCGGCCGCGGTCCCCGATACGCTGAACAACCGCGGTCCGTCCGGCCAGTCCGACCCCTCCGCCCGGTTGCGTCAACAACTGCGCTCGCAGCCATAGTAATTACGGCGGCCGGTATTATTGATTACAGATTTCCTCGTCGCCACCCGTTCCCGACGGCCCCTGGGAGCACAGATCGAAGTCATGCCCAGTTCGGCTCGACGGGTCACGATAGAGGTAGGCGTGATTCCAGGGATCGACCGGCACATTGCCCTTCACGTAAGGCC
>JAYUEJ010000641.1:0-3845 GCA_043739265.1 Rhodopila sp.
CTGACCGGAACCGATTGGGCCGATGCGATGCAATCCATGGCCGCAACACTTCAGGCGGACGCCACCACCGCCTCGCCCGCCCAGCGCGACGCCGATGCGGTGTGGATTGAGGCTCTAAAAAACGTTGGGTGCGAACTCAGGCAAGCGAAACGCGAATCGGTCCGCCCCGGTGCCATGCGATCCAGACTGATGGCCACCGACTAAACCGGCAGCACCATCGTTGCTGGCATCGCTGCCGCCCGTCCGAACAACAACGACCGTAACCCAGTACAACGCCTGCGCCGCGAAGATCGCCCGAATGCGCGGACCCAACACCAGCGCCAGAACCGCCATCATGCCAATTGATGCCGACGCCAGGCCGATGTGCCACGCGCTCACCAGCAAGTCGCCAATGGCGGAGCCGAGCATGGCGGCCCAGTAACGGATATCGGTGGAAACATAGTTCAGCTCCACATCGAAAATCCAGGTCGAGGCGCGCGGCCGCCACCAACCCCAATTGAACCCTACGACCCGAAATGGCAGCCTGCCGACATCACAAGCAGGACCACGTCCATGGACCCGACCTTCCTCTCAGCCACCCAACTGGCGGACCTCGTTCGAACCCGGAAGATCGGCGCCCTGGAATTGCTGGACCATTACATCGCCCGTACGGAAAACCTCGACCCGCGCATCAACGCCGTCGTCGTGCGGGACTTCGACAGGGCCCGCGCCAGGGCAAGCGCGCTTGACGGAAAAACCGACAAATCCGCGAAACTGTTCGGCGTCCCGACCACGGTGAAGGAAAGCTTCGACATCCAGGGCCTGCCGACCACCCGCGGTCACAAGTCGCTGAAAGCGGTCCCGGTGGTCAAATCCTCCATCGCGATAAGGCGCCTGGAAGCCGCCGGCGCGGTGATTTTCGGCAAGACCAACGTGCCGGTCGATCTGGCGGACTGGCAGAGCTACAACCCGGTTTACGGCACCACCTCCAACCCATGGAACACCGATCACACGCCCGGCGGGTCGTCGGGAGGATCGGCCGCTTCACTCGCCGCCGGGCTGACGGGGCTCGAGATCGGCACCGACATCGGCGGGTCGATCCGGGTGCCGGCGCATTTTTGCGGCGTCTATGGCCACAAGCCGACATTCGGCCTGCTGCCCAACTACGGCGACCCCGCCACCAGTTCGGCGGCCGGCACGGATATCGCTGTCCTCGGCCCACTCGCACGGTCGGCGTCCGATCTGGCAACGGCGCTGGACATCCTGGCCGGTCCCGATCCGGATGAAACCGGACTGACCCTGACCCTGCCGGCGCCACGGTTCTCTGGCTTGCGAGATCTGCGCGTCGCGGTCTGGGCGGATGAACCTGGCAGCTATACCGACGGTGAAACATCCGCAAAACTGCTGGAACTGGCCGACGCGCTGGAACGCCAGGGCGTGACCGTCAGCCGCACCGCGCGTCCCGCTTTCGATCCCACCGAGGCTTACCGCCTGTTCCTCCAGCTTCTCGATACCGCCTGGAGCGGCCGGATTTCGGATGATGTCGTCGCCGCCAAACGCCAACGCGCCGCTGCGTTGCCCCCAACCGCCAACAACGCCGCCAACAACGCTGCCAACAGCGCCGACGACATCATGGTCCGCATGGTCGATGTCACGCACCGCGCCTGGCTCGGTTTGAACGAAAAGCGCTTCCAATGGCGGCGGGCGTGGTCGGCGTTCTTCCGCGAGTGGGACGTGCTGCTGTGCCCGGTCTTCGCCACGGCCGCGCTGCCTCACCGGCAGGATGGCGCGACCTGGAAGCGCCGAATCACGATCGACGGCCAGGACATCGCCTACAACGACCTGCTGTTCTGGCCCGGCCTGACCGGCGGCTTCCACTTGCCCGCGACGGTGGCACCAATGGGATTGACCAGGGCCGGCCTGCCGATGGGGGTGCAGATCGCCGGCCCGATCCATGGCGACCGGACGACGATCGCGGCGGCGGCTTTGCTCGAGCAAATGTGGATGGCGTTCAGGCCGCCGCCCGGGTGGTGACGTTTTTGGACGAACGATACCAGCGTCGCACCGGTTTCCAGCCCTCCGGCGATCTCCGGATCAAGACCGGGGATCGCCGACTGGTCCAACGATTACCCCACCGACAGCATGATCTTGCCGATATGCTGGCTGGATTCCATCAGCCGGTGCGCCTCGGCTGCCCCAGCCAGCGGGAAGGTGGCGTGGATCACCGGGGCGCAGCGGCCAGCGTCCAGCGCGGGCCAGACTTTCGCCCGCAGATCGGCCGCGATGGCGCCTTTCTGCACCGTGGTGCGCGGCCGCATGGTGGAACCGGTGATCGTCAGGCGTCGGATCATGACCTGCAGAAAGTCGAACTCCGGCGCCTTCGAACCCTCCAGGAACGCGATCATCACCAGCCGCCCGTCCATACCCAGGGAGCGGACGTTGCGGGCCATATACGGGGCGCCGACCATGTCGAGGACGACATCGACGCCACGGCCCTCGGTCAGCGTCTTCACCTCGGCGGCGAAATCCTGCGTGCGGTAGTTGATCGCCGCGTCGGCGCCCAGTTTCAGGCAGGCGGCGCATTTTTCGTCCGATCCGGCGGTGGCGAACACCTTGGCGCCGAATTCGTGCGCGAGTTGGATGGCGGTCACGCCGATGCCGCTGGTGCCGCCGTGGACCAGGGCGGTCTCGCCCTTCGCCAGGCGGCCGATCTGAAACAGGTTGGCCCAGACGGTGAACGACGTTTCCGGCAGCGCGCCGGCGCGGATCGCGTCGTAGCCCGTCGGCCAGGGCAGGCATTGCGGGGCCGGAGCGGTGCAGTATTCGGCATAGCCGCCACCGTTGGTCAGGGCGCAGACCGTGTCGCCGACCGACAGGGTCGTCACCTGATCGCCAATCGCCACGACCTCACCGGCCACCTCCAGACCCAGGATCGGGCTGGCGCCGGGCGGGGGCGGATACGACCCTTGGCGTTGCGCGACATCCGGCCGGTTCACCCCGGCGGCCAGGACGCGGATCAGCACCTCGTCCGGCTTTGGGGTCGGCACCGGACCCGTGGCCAGGCCGAGAACGGTCGGATCACCTGCCCCATTGGCATGGACGTAGGTCATGGTCTGCGGGATCGGCATGGGCTTGGTCCTCCGGACTGCATCGTATGGCGGCAACCTAGGCGCGTCGGGGCTTTAGGCAAAGACGACCCATCGGTATTCCGGTTAGACTACCGGCATGCCCCGAGTCGGACTCCGCCTGACACCCCAAGGCCACCTGGTCGCCGAGGACCAGGACGACGCCCCGGAAATCGACGCCGCGGTGTGCATCCGCCTGACCGAGGCGTTCTCCCGCGGGAGCGGACCCGGTTTGGTGCGGCTGGGCGCGGGCGAAATCGGACAAGGCCTGCCGCCGGTCTTCCTGTGGTGGCGCGCATTCGCGACGCGCTACGTGGGCGCGCTGTGCCTGAACGCATCCGGCCGGGAGGACGACGCCGAGATCCCGCTCGTGCCGCCGCTCGATGCAGGCGAAATCGCCTCCCTGGTGCTGACCGCGCCGATGATGGATGGGGGCGAATACCTGACCGATGGGGTTTTGCTGGCGCTGTGGGACGATACGGCATTGGCGTTCGCGGCGGCGCTCACGGCGTCCCGCATGGGATTGCAGCGCTTCCTGACCGGGCTGAACCCGGCCTGGAACCTGGTGGGACGGGTGCATTTCAATCTGGCCGAAAATCGCCGCGACGCCGAACAGCCGTTTGCCTTCATGGCGACCTACACCACCCGCCTGTCCGCCCAGGCTCGCGCCCAGCACGTTCCGCTCGGGCAGGCCCTGCGCGAGTATGCCGGGGCGTCGAACAAGGACAAACTGCTGTCGCT
>JAYUEJ010000642.1:0-11533 GCA_043739265.1 Rhodopila sp.
GGCGTTTCCCTGGTTCAAGCAGTCCTTGAAGTGGGAACGCTGGTCGTATCGGCATCTCGTTAAGGAAGCGATACAGCAAACCCATCCCGACGGTTTCAATCGCGAGCAGGCCAGCGATTACCACCTGTTCGTCTTCGAGATGCTACTCGCCACGTCGTTGGCGACGAGGCTGGCGGGTAAGCCGTTGGCTCCGGCTATGGATGAGGTTTTGCAACGGATGGCCGATGCATTGGCAGCCAGCGTCGATGCGGCCGGTCGGCCTCCGCGCTTCGGGGATGGCGACGACGGGCGCGGCCTTTTGCTTGATGGTTCCGAAACGGATTTCTGTGGCGCACTGCTTGGCGCCGCCGAGTCTCTCGTCGGAGCCGCGTCCTGGTGGCCGAAGAACACGCCGCGTGATGGTGTTTTCGCCGAAGTGGCAGCCCGGATTTGCAATGGTTCGGTCGCCGAACGCCAAACGCCGTATCCTTCGCTTTTTCCAGGGTCTGGTCAGGCCATTATGCGTGCGGGTCGGGGTGACGGAGAGATATGGGTTCGCTGTGACCATGGCCCTTTGGGTTATCTGGCGATTGCCGCACACGGTCATGCGGACGCATTGTCGGTCGAGCTACGATGCGGCGGGATCGAGGTACTGGCTGATCCGGGCACCTATTGTTACCATGGCGAACCGGAGTGGCGTCGTTATTTCAAGGGGACGACCGGGCATAACACGTTGGCGGTCGAAGGCCTTGATCAGATTGTGTATGGAGGTCCTTTCCTCTGGCTGACCGAACTCACGCCACGATTGGAACAATGCAGTGTCAGTCCTGACAGGACGTTGCAGGAATGGCAGGCGTTGCATGAGGGATATCGGCGCCTGGCTGACCCGGTCACTCATCACCGGCGTGTGGTGCTTGATGCGGGCACACAAATTTTGAAGATCGAAGATTGGATCGATGCGATAGACCCGCACGAGGTCGTGCTGTCGTTCCATCTGGGACCATCGATCCAAGCCACCCTGGAACGAGGGATTGCCTCGCTGCGATGGAGCGTGGCTAACGAAATGGGCCAGATCGTAGGTCAAGCCCTGATCAAACTACCCTCCGCGTTGCGGTGGACATTACATTCCGGTGAAACGGCGCCGCCGCTTGGTTGGTATTCGCGCGGATTTGGGCACCGTGAGCCGGCGCTGACCCTGGTCGGCCGCGGCGTGCTCGTCCCAAACAGGCGTCTCGCCACCGCCATCGAGCTTCATCTGTTCCCGGGAAAACCGGCTCGGAGCCACCAGGAAACATGATCCGCACTCCGCCTCGTGTTCTGATTATCGTCGAAAATCTACCGGTGCCGTTTGATCGTCGGGTCTGGCTGGAAGCGACCGCCCTGACGAAGCACGGGTATGCGGTCAGCGTGATTTGTCCGAAGGCAAAAGGGTTCGACAGAACATTCGAGACGCTGGAGAATATCCACATTTATCGCTACCCGATTCCGTTTAATGCCAGTGGTGCGCTTGGCTTCTGCGTGGAGTTCTTATGGTGTTTCATCGCGACCTCGCTCCTGAGTTTCTGGATCGCTATGTTCGGACGCGGCTTTGACGTGGTGCATGCGTGCAATCCGCCCGACACGTTTTGGCTACTCGGTCGTTTCTGGCAGGTGTTCGGCCGCCGCTTTGTATTCGATCACCACGACCTTTCCCCCGAGATGTACGCTGCCAAGTTTGGTCAACAGGAAGGCGCCCTCTACCGCGGGTTGGTCTGGTTGGAGCGACAGAGCTTCCAAGCGGCGGATGTCGTTATTACAACGAACGAAAGCCATAAGGCTATTGCTGTTCAAAGGGGTGGCAAGGAGCCGGAGGACGTGTTTGTCGTTCGTTCGGGGCCCGACTTACAGCGCTTTCGTCGCTATCCGGTCGATCCAACGTATTTTTCCGGCAAAAAGCATCTGTTGGTTTACCTTGGAGAGATCTGCAAACAGGATGGCGTGGACTTTATGGTCCGGGCGGTGAAGATCTTGCGGGAGGAACTGGGACGCAGCGATTTCTATTGCCTGTTCATTGGCGGCGGCCCGCATCAGGCGGTCATTCGGGATTACGCCGAAACGATGGGTATTATGGATGTCGCAGCCTTCCCTGGACGGGTAAGCGATGAAGATCTCTGCCGAATGCTCTCATCTGCCACACTGGGGATCGACCCCGACCCGAAGACTCCATGGTCAGACAAAAGTACCATGAACAAAGTGATAGAGTATATGTATTTTGGCTTGCCTGTCGTTGCGTTCGACTTACACGAAACCCGAATCTCAGCCGGCGACGCGGGAGTTTACGCGGCGGATAATTCTGAGTATGCGTTGGCTACACAGATCGCTGGATTGCTCGACCGGCCCGACCGGCGTGCCCAAATGGCAGACTCCGGTATGCGTCGTGTTCGCGAATCCTTGGCGTGGGATTATTCGGTTCCAATTCTGCTGAATGCCTATAATCGAGCACTCGCCGCAGGTGCTTTGTTTCGTCGCGATCAGGTTAGCGAATAAGTCGCTGATAGGCCGCTTTCAAGACTGGCAACGCTGCATCCGAGGTATAGTGAGCGCGAACGGTTTGGACGGCTTTTTCGCTCATTTGCTGGCGCAAGGCCGGGTCTGTCGCCAATCGCGCGATCGCCGCCTGCAATGCCGCGGCATCTCCCACCGGGACCAATGTAACCCCACCGCTTGCTGCCATCTCGGGGATTGCGCCCACCGGCGTTGCGATCGACGCCATGCCAGATCCCATGGCCTCAACGAGCGAGTTCGGGAACCCTTCGCCATGCGATGGAAGTAAAAAGATTTCAGTATTACGCATAAGGTGCAACACCCTCTGGTGGCTGACCGGGCCTTCCACTGCGACAACGCCGTTGAATTGCATATCGCGAATTCTTTCCTTCAACAACGGAGGCACCGCAATGAGGTGAAAATTTACGGGACAGCCTGCTTTATCCAGTGCTTGCATAGCCGCAAGCACCCCTTCCACGCCCTTACGCCGCGCTTCCGCACCAGCAATGAACAGACAGGTCGGCTGCGATAGCGACGGCGGCGCCGAATCAGAATGATGGAAGCTGTGCAGCCAATTCGGCAACACCACGATCTCACCTGTGTATCCTGCCTCGACGATATAGCGGTGTGCGAACTCACTTTGGACAATCACCGCCTGCGGTCGATGCAGGGCGGCCATTATCATCTTTTTCTCTAAGGGTGTTGCGTGTCCGTGGAACTTGTCGAACGCTCCGCCGATCCGAAAAAGGACTGGACGCCGCAGCAGACCGGCCATTGCGGCATAAATCGCCGACTCCCAAAAGACCTGATAGTCCGAAGCCTGGATCTGAACCAAATCGATTTTTTGTCGTATGATAATGAATGGAAACGATATCAGATGCCAGACGGTCAAGGCCATTCCGAGAAGGATACGACGAACACCGCCGCGAAGAATCGAAGCGTAGCCCCAATTATCGATTACATTGGCCTTTGGTGGCCGCGTCGTCGTGAAGGGCACGAATTCAAACGATGAACTAAGCGGCGATGCGATCAAATTCAGCATGAATGTCGTAACCCCACCCTTTGTCGGAGGATGCGGGCCAACGAGAAGGATGCGAGGCCGGCGGGAGTTCTTGGCGATCCCGGATTTGCACTCAGTTTGCGTCGATGGAGTATTCGTCATCTCCATAGGTGGCCCCACTAGCGCCGCCGCGCCGCGACGATGATCATATTGCTCGACATGCGCGGCGGAAGAACGCGACCGAGCAGTTGATTGATCCGATCCGCGTTGGCGAAGAATGAATGCTCCAGATATGTCAGGTCGGCGGCTTCCAGCTCCTGCATAATCTGCTGCACCGTCATGAAATGCTTTAACAGTCCAATATAAGCCGGTCGGCCGCTTATTTGATGGACCAAACGCACGGCCGCTCTGCTCCAGGAGTCGCGGTTTGAGACGGAGAAAATCACGACACCGTCTGACCGCAGAAGCTTGCGAAGGAACACCAACGCATCGTGGATCGAGTCGAGGTATTCGATGGCGCTGGATGAAATGACAAGGTCGGCGGGATTAAACCCATCGGTGTCAGCCACCGGCAGTCGATGTTGCTGGAAGGTCAGGTTATCAAACCCGGCGTTGCGAGCCATATCCCGGGCGATCGCAAGCATCGCCGGCGCCCCGTCGAGTCCGACTGTTTCGATCCCGCGGCGTGCGAGATCGCATGCCAGAATCCCGCTGCCGCAACCAATATCATAGGCGTGTTCGGCGGCGCCCCCGTATTTGTCCAGAAAGCGACCCCAAACCCGCAGCCTCTCCAGCCGATTCGGATCGTATTTGTAACTTTCGTGAAAATTTTCAGCTTCGCCCGAATAGAACGACACCGCATCGGTAAGAGTTGCTGTCATTAGGATCACAAATCCCGCATAGGTGAATATTAATTTGAGCGCGACGCTGATGTATAGTGAGGACGCCTTGCACTCCGAGTTTAAAATGATACCAAGCGCTGGTTGCCTTAGCAATGGCAGGCGGAGGCATTTTGGACATTGTCATTACGGGCATCGGGTCACATACGATGAAGTGATCGCGGTGTGTGTCAAGATCGCGGGACAGATTTTCCCGCGGCAACGAGATAGACGGAGTGTAGAGTACGGATCATTTGATCGAGGCCAAAGTGCTGCAAATAAATGGCTCTGGACGCTGATTGCATCGACTCCAGCCTGTCCCGGTCGTCGGCCAGAGTGCAAAGAGCGTCGGACATCGCGGTTGGATCTAACGGCACTATGATCCCGTTGACCCCGTCGTGCAGAACTTCGCGCGTTGCACCCTCATCCGTTGCGACCATCGCAGCACCGGCAGCGGCGCCTTCCACCAGACAAAGCGGCAGGCCTTCCCCCCGCGAGGGCAGAACAACGACATCGGACTGTTGCATCAGGCGATGCAGCTGTTCTGGACTTACCCAGCCAACGAACGATGTCTGTTCGGCGATACCGAGCCGCTTTGCGGTTTCGCAATAGGGTTCGATGGCACCATTACCGGCTATGATGCAGGTCCATTCGCGGTGCCGCTTGTTGAGCATTGCGAGCGTTTCCAACAGGACATCGAGGCCCTTGCGAAAGTGCAACTCACCCGCGAAGATCAACCGAAGCGCCGGTGACCGGCGGCGTGAAGGCCCGGACATTCCTTCCATATCAGGGGAAGCATTGTATATGACGTGGACAGTCTCCGGCGCCAGACCGGCGGCATCCGTGAGCACGCGGCGCCAGAATTGGCCCAAGACGATAGAGTGATCGGCTTTTTTCAGGATGTTCAGGATGACCCTCACCGATAGATTGGGGGCACGCAGCATGTGCTCGAAACCACCGCCGTGGAAATGCACGATCACTTTCTTTCGCATGGCGCGGGCGATGGACATTAGAATATATTTTCGGTACGAACTTGCATTGATCGAAAGATTTAGGTGCACGATATCAACCGGGCGGAACAGAAGATGACCGATATACCGCAGCACTCGGAACGGGAATAGTGCCAACCACGCCGGGCCGCTGGCGTCGCCACGGGATGTAAAGAATCGAACCTTGATGGCGTCGCCATTCACGTAGGACTCGTTCGCTGCCAGGTAGCGGAACAAACGATCGATTCCACCTTTTCCGTCCAGCCCACGCGGAACGACGCAAAGCACATGCAAACAAGTGGAACGCGCATCATTCATTGGGCGACCCGACGCTGTCATGCAACCTCATTCTTAGACCTACTTTTGACACCGCGGCTGGCATCTTATAGGGACTTTCAAGCCAAAATCCAAGTTCGTTTTGGAACCATGGTCACGTCGGGCAGTCAATTCACGGTTGGCGTTGGATCATCCGAAGTGGATTTGCCCGGCGTTGAGGGTCGTCACACCGAGTAGGTCGAATCCCGGACTGGTTGGACCAAATCCAACGATCAAGCCCGCATGCCCGTCGCTGATCTGCGTCATGGCGGTGCGCAAACTCTGATCGACCGTCAGGGTGTCGCCTTTCGCGGCCGAGAAATCCCTGATGGAAATCATTCCACCCCCTTTATGATAAATATACGCATCGGCGCCCACGCCGCCGGTGATCGTCAGAGCGCCCTGCCCTGCGGTAAAACTGTTGGTTCCGCCATTATCGACGATGGCGGCGGTGGCTTTCCCACCGGTTAGCGAAACGGCCGACATGCCGATAAATTGCAGTTTGTCGGCCGTGGCCCCCAGGGTGATCGTGGCCTTCCCTGGCGCGATCAACACAAATGTCGCGCCCGCGACCGTGGTGGTTGCCGGTTTGGTGCCGCTGACAACGGTGACCTTATTCGTCCGTCCGTTGGTGACTTCGATCGTGGGCGGCGCAATCTGGCTCCATGGGCCGCTGGGACTATGTTCGGAGTACCAGTTCCCAGCCGCGGTTTCTTGCACCATATCGCCACTGAGGGTCTCGAGCAGAATCACGTTCGCGGTGGCTGCCTGGACCCCGCCGTTGACCGCGATCTGGAGCCAGCGTGCCGGCGATTGGACCAACGTCCAGACGTTGCCTGCCTGATCGATGATCGGGTCTGCCGCCGGCGCGTTGATCATCGTGCCGTCAGAAGATGCCGTAAGGACAGGCTTTGCGACAGGCTCGGACGTGATATATTGAAAAGCTCCGATGGTGCCGGCACCGCGGGGGAGCGGGTTGCCGGCCAGATCCATGGCGTTGGGGAATGCGGGATTAGCGGCGCCGATGGCCGGCGAGCCGGCATTTATCTTAAAATCAGATGCGCCGGCGTTGATGAAAAGTGGGTTTGCACGCCTGTCGTTCACCCCTGTGATGCCCGAACCGCCAGCGTAAAGCAGGTTATAATCCCATGTCGTGCCAGTGCTGTTGGAGCCGCCGCCCGTCTGTCCACCAGGCAGGGCATACATGATATTATTTTCGACAGTACTGTTAATTGCTCGATCCAGAAACACCTCAAATGGATCTATCCCGGATTGTCCATTTTGGTAAGTCGTGTTGAAGAGAATGGTGACATTGCTGCTGTCATAGGACTCGATGCCGGGGCCGCCGTTCGAATAGGTCAGATTGTTCGCAACCAGGGTTCCGCCGACATATTGTTTGTGGTTCGTCTGATCGTTTGAATTGTCATCGACGATGATTCCTTCGCCGTCGGTGATGGTACCTGTACTGGCTGTTGGGACCAATTGGGCGTTGCCATAGACCGTGTTTCCGGTGATGAAATTCTTGGTGCCGATCGTGCCGTCCACGTTCTGAGAAAAGCCGAGGGTGATGCCGCTGGACCCGAATGGGCTGTAATACGCGTTGTTGGTCACGGTGTTTGCATGGATCGTCACGTAATCGGAGTACGTTGCAACGATCCCGCCTCCCGGCATGTTTTGAACGGTATTATTTTCGATAATCACATGATTTGGCGTATTCGGATCACCGACATAGCCCACATCGATACCGTCCGCCGAGGTGGTCGGATTGTGTAAATTTTTGTCTTGGCTTTGGGCGTAGGACAGAGTTACGTTTGGTGCGTTGCCCTTCACCAAAAAGCCGTTGACGATGATGTTGGATGCGTATTCCAGAATGCCGGCCCATGCTCCGGCTGGAACTTCAATAATGGGGGTGGCGCCTTGTGCCGCCTGATAGGTGATCGGGGCACTGGCCGTTCCGGAGGTTGTGATGGTCAGCGCGGCGCCGTTTGTTTCGGCGATGTATGTTCCGCTTTCGACCACAACGGTGTCGCCCGGTTTGGTCATATCCGCGGCGGCCTGCAAGGTTGCAAACGGCCAGCCAGCCGACGTTCCGCTATTCGAGGCGTTGCCATTTATTGATGACACGAAATACTCTGTCAAAGCAATGTTCTTTCATAAACGTATCGTGTGAAATAATCACGAAATCGTGTATGAAACCACAAGATTGTGAGAGTCAAGGCAAACGTCGCCGATTATTATCATTTTGGGTAGTTTATGAATCCGTCCGCGGTGACGCTTGACGGCAATGGTGCGACACTCAACGATAGGAAAACCGAGGCGACGACCCAATCCGAGGGTTTTGGAGACGGCAGATGCGTTCGACTATATTCCCTCGCCTATATAGTCGTGCCGCGCGCGCGCTTATTCGGCGTTGGTCGGCGCACCTTCCTGTCGCCGGTTCTGGTTGGCCGGCTTTGCATGCGGAACTTGACCTATGGCGCGGCCCGCCGGCGCGATTTTGGTGGCGTGATGATGATGCCATATGCGAAACACCCGAACTGCGGCACCTCTTGGCGGTTCGCGACAGACAGGCAATTCCCCTGGCAATTGCGGTGATTCCAGCGCGCGCGTCGGCGAACTTCGGATCGGTTTTGAGCGGCTGGCCTTGCGTCGATATCTTTGCTCACGGCTGGGATCATCAGAACCACAACCGGCCTGGCCGGCTGAGCGCGGAACTGGCCCCGGGGCGAAAGGCGGGAGAGGTTCGGTTGGAACTCACCCAAGGCCGCACACGATTGGAAGACATGTTCGGTGAGCAATTCAAACCGGTGCTTGTACCGCCGTACAATTACCTCTCGCCGCATTTGGTGGAGCCGGTCCGAGAAGCAGGATTTTCCTTTGTCTCCATCGATAGAGACTTCGCGGGATTTTCGGTGCCCTCTCAAAACGTACATATCGATGTCATAGACTGGCGCCGGAAGCAGGCCGCGACGCCGATTGAAATCGTTCGCAGCGCGGTCGCGGCCCTGAGGTTGCGTCGTTACGGATTGGTGGATGCGGATGCCCCAATCGGTCTTATCACCCATCATCTGGTGCATGATGCATCAGTGTGGACCGTCACCGAAACGTTGCTCGACCGGCTGAAAGAGCATCCGGCGGTTGCATTTCCCGCCATGCACGAAGTTTTCCGGTGACGGGTCCGTCACCGTCGTGTCTTCTTCGATCGTATTATTCGCATCGCGTTGTCTCGCACGCCCAGAACGTTTAGTGCCATGATCGATGTCGCGTAAACGAAACCGCCCACGGCGACCTGCAGGATAAATTCCATGACGGTATCGCCGGCCAAAGCATGGACTGACAGTGCCATAACGAAACAGCTTACCGCGATCTTGACGGCCCCGGACACAGGCAGCGGCATGGGATAGGCCGAGGCGCCTTCGATACGCGCATGCACGCAGGATATCGCCATGGCGATTGCGACCGCGATAGCCGCGCCTTCCGACCCAATGCGCGGGATCAGCCAAAACGATAGTGAAATTGCAATGATCGCGGCGACCCCAATTACCCGAATCTGTAGATGCGGCTTGCGACCGAGCTGAAACGCATGATCCAGGAAATGCGCTCGGATTGTCCCGAAGAACGTGCCAATGGCCAGCCACGGCGTAAGCATCGAAACGGATGCGACATACCGCGGGCCCACCAACGTTACAGCAAGGCCGTGTGCGGTCAGGGCCATGCCAAGCGATGCAGGTGCCATCACGAGCAGAAGCAATGTGCCATTATCCAGCAACTGCCGTCTCGCGGCAACCGGGTC
Source organism: Rhodopila sp. (assembly GCA_043739265.1). Classification (GTDB taxonomy): domain Bacteria; phylum Pseudomonadota; class Alphaproteobacteria; order Acetobacterales; family Acetobacteraceae; genus Rhodopila. The sequence continues at coordinate 9,478 of JAYUEJ010000642.1, forward strand.
GCCGGATTCGACCGCTCGTACCGCCAGGGAATAGCCCGCGGCTGCGATCCCGCTGGCGAGGACCACCAAAGTGTTCTGTACCAGAACGAACGCGGCGGTGTAATAACCCAGCGCCTCCGGTGATCCAAGCCATTCTACCATCGCTCTTGTGCCGTTGATGAGAATGCTGCTCATGACCATACTGGCCGCGAGCGGAATACCGAATCCGATGATCTCGCGCGCAAGGACCGTATCGAACGCATCGCGGCCCAGGCGCAGCCCTTGGGTTCGGACCGGGAGGCTTCCGGCGAGAATTCCGAGCGCTGTGCCGGCGGCGGTCCAGACCGGATCATGGGTCAGCCAGGCGCCGCCCACGGCGCCTGCCAGCATGCAGACCGATCGCTGAAGGTTCATCGCGAAATAAGTGACGGGACGAAAATCAGCGATCTCAAACTTTGAGGCGAGCTCGAACCATGCGTATGCCCACATCAATACCAGGCCGACTTCGTAAATCGGCTGTTCAGAGACCGGTATAAGGCCGGACCACCATATTATTCCAAAAGCGAGGGCGCTCAGGGCAACCATCATGGCAAAGAGATAGACCACCGTGCCGATGACCCGATTGTCTTCACGACGGGCCTGGTAGAACCTGAGGAATGAGATGTTCAACCATTCGAACCCCATGGTGGCGCCGAAACTCATGACCACCAGTGCCAGGCCATACAGTCCATAGTGTTCGGGATCGAGCAGTCGGGTGAGGATCGCCGCGGTGGCCAGGCCCAGCAGACCGGGGATTAGTTTCGAAACCACATAGATAAGACTGTGACGAACCAGCATCAAATCTGGCGCTCGGCCGGGCCATTCATGATGTATCCGGAATGGTCGTCCGGCCGCGTGGACAACGGGATGGGCGTTGCGGTCACGTTGGCACCGAGGCGTCCTCGCTGGCTTCCGGCCGCCTGGCGCGTCCGGTCGAGGTAAACCGAGCCCTGATGCGACGGCGAAAACCGATCGGGAGGAGCCAGAATACAAGAAACGTCAGCACATGCATTAATCTGGGCCGACCCCGTCTGAAGCTGCGCGTGAGCAGGATGAAAAACGCTTTATAATCGCGGTGTCGTGCAGCCTGTGATCCCAGGTATATGAGGCAAAATCCGCTGTACGCACGCTTGGTAAAGAGATGTTCCATGTCTTCCAGCCACCCAAGCATCTCTCGCCAGGAATAGCTGCTACCGAGTGATTCACGCGCCTCTTCCTGGTAAAGAACGACAAGCGTGTCTGGCATCATCACAATGCGGCCGCCGGCCTCTTTGGTGATTCGCAATAAAAGCGTGGTGTCTTCATTCTGGCGCGTGGTTCCAAATCCAGTTTGCTCGAACATTGTCTTGGAGACAAGGATCGAAGGTGTTGCGAATGAGGTATCGCCTCGCAACAGCGAGCGGCGGTCAAAAAGATATTCATCCACTGGAATGCTGCTGTCGTAGAGCCGGCGCGGCCAATTGTAGGTTCCCTCCGGCGTAAACACGCGGCAGCAACAGGCAACCAAGGACCACCCGCCGGGACCTTTTGCCACCACGAGCTGTCGTTCAAGCTTTTCCGGCAGCCATTCATCATCATCATCCAGGAAGCCGAACCATTCACCGGTTGCTGATGCGGCGCCGCGGTTGCGAGCGGCTCCAGCCCCTGATGGGGTGTCGTTCTGGATCACTTTCAGGCGCGGATCGGTAATCCTGGCCAACGCCGCCACTGTCTCGGGATTTGGGCCATCAATCACGATGATGACTTCCAGTTTCTTATGGGTCTGTGCCAGTACGCTATGCAGTGCGCGTTGCACAAGGACCGGCCGGCGGGTTGTGGGAATGATAACCGAGACCAGGATCCCGCTTGTCGAATCAGCATCCATAATCTGAACCTCTTGGGCCTGTGTCTGGCATCGTGGCAAACGGTGTCGCAGTTCCCGGCACATATCCACCGACCGGCACCACGTTTCCCTTCATGCGTATCCGATCGAATCTGAAGATAGCTCGCTGCGACCATGCCGCGGCAATATCACGCTGCCGCCGTTGATTCCAAACTT
>JAYUEJ010000643.1:0-3837 GCA_043739265.1 Rhodopila sp.
TGCGGCGCGCCCGTGGTGGTGATCGCTGGCGGGGAGCCGCTGCTGCACAAGGAAATCGCCCAGATCGTCGAGGGTGCGATCGCGCGGAAGAAATTCGTCATCGTCTGCACGAACGCGCTGCTGCTCGAAAAGAAGATGGATCTGTTCAAACCGTCCAAATGGTTCTCCTGGTCGGTGCATCTGGACGGCGGCAAGACCGAACACGATATCTCCGTCTGTCAGGACGGCGTTTACGACCGCGCGGTGGCGGCGATCGCCGAATCCAAGCGCCGCGGCTTCCGCACCATCATCAACGCCACCCTGTTCAACAACGCCGAACCCGAAAAAGTCGCGACCTTCTTCGACGACGTGATGGCGATGGGGGTGGACGGGATCTCGGTTTCTCCGGGGTATGCGTATGAACGCGCGCCGGATCAGCAGCATTTCCTCAATCGTGAGAAGACCAAGGAACTGTTTCGCGGCATCTTCCGCCGGCAGGGGAAGGGGACGTGGAAGAAGAAGTGGTCGTTCAATCAGTCATCCATGTTCCTGGATTTCCTGGCGGGCAACCAGACGTTCCACTGCACGCCGTGGGGTAACCCGACCCGCACCTATTTCGGCTGGCAGCGGCCGTGCTACCTGCTGGGCGAGGGCTACGCGAAGTCCTTCAAGGAGCTGATGGACACGACCGAATGGGACAAGTACGGCACCGGCAACTATGAAAAATGCGCCGACTGCATGGTCCATTCGGGGTACGAGGCCAGCGCGGTGGCAGAGTCCGTTCGCAAGCCCTGGCGGGCGGCGGCGCAGGTGATGCGCGGGATTCGCACCGAAGGGCCAATGGCGCCGGATGTGTCGCTGGCCAACCAGCGGCCGGCGGAATTCGTGTTCAGCAAACATGTGGAGACGGCTCTGAAGCGGATACGATCCAGCAAAAAGCCGGTCGAATCGGTGGCCGACGCGGCCGATTGAAGGACGCGACGCGACTGCCAGAGGGACGCGACTGATTGAGCGGCGCGACGCAGGTCCAAGGGTCCGGCCCTTGGACCCCGCTTCTGACGGTGCGGTGAGCGTCGGCACGCGGCCGTTAGCGGTTTGTTAACCATTTTCAGATACAGTGTGCCTTGGCGTCCTCTCCTGGATTACCTTCAGACCCGCTCCTTAGCCATTTACCCGCGCTATTTCACCGGCCCAATCCCAGCAAAACGTATCGATCGACGATGATTTCAGACGAACCGGATGAGGACGCCAACTCTTTCGATGACGACACTCTTTTGGCCGCCGGCTTATACCAACCGGCGGTGACACTGACACATCCGACATCGTCATAGCCGGGCTACGACCCGGCTATCCGAGCCAAATCAAGTCACAGATAGATAATGACTTATCGATGTCAACGGATGCCAGGATCAAGGCCGGCCATGACGTGGATGGCGCTGACGACGAGTCCCCCGGCACCGGCGGGTGCCACCTGACGCCGGACATTCAGGATGAGGCGCGCTTGCCGTTGCCAGCGGATCTCCGGCCCGCCCTGGCGGTGACGCCCGCGTGTTCGGCGGTTTCGGCGCCGCCCCTCGCCTGCATGAATGCCTTCAGGACCGCGTTTATCCGGGTCTGATAGCCGGAGCCGAAGTCACGGAAAAAGCGCAGCACGTCGGCATCCAGCCGCAAACTGACGGCCAGCTTCGGCTCCCTCACATCGAACACCAGATCGGTGGCCCATCCCGCGCGGGTGGGTTCGGCGGCGATTGCCTCCACGGTCGCGGTCCTGGTTTGGGTACTCCCGGCCGCCGCCTGGTTCGACCTGGCCGCCGCCGGCTTTTTTTTGGGTGTCTTCGATTGAGTGGCGCGGCTTGTTTTCGCCATTTTCATCCTCCCGTCGGGTCGAACCCGGTTGTCCCGGGGTCGTTTAACGCATCGATATTTTACCAATGCCGATGTACGCACGGATGTGGCTACAGTCAAGCGTTGATTACCCAATTAGTTTCTTATAAGCAATAATAAAATGATTTCAGATCAGCAGCTCGATCAGGAAGGGTCCCGACCGCTTAAAGGAGTGGGCGAGCAAATCGGCGAAGCCCTCGGCGGTGTCGGTGCGGGCGGCGTCCACCCCCAATGAACCAGCCAGGGCCGGCCAGTTGATATCGGGATTGCCGATGTCCATCATATCCAGCGCGGTGCGGCCTGGATTGGCGCCCACATTGGCGAGTTCACCCAGCAGGATCTGATATTTCCGGTTCGATAAAAGAACGGTCGTGATGTCGAGCTTCTCGCGTGCCTGGGTCCACAACGCCTGAAGCGTGTACATCGCGGAGCCATCGGCCTGCAGGTTGATGACCCGGCGTCCGGGGGCACCCAGCGCCGCACCGGTGGCCATCGGCATGCCGCCGCCGATCGCGCCGCCGGTGACGTTCAGCCAGTCATGCGGCGGCGCGGCTTTGGTGTTGGCGAAAAAACCTCGTCCGAAACTGACGGATTCGTCTGCGATCACCGCGTTGTCCGGCATCAGGGCACCAACAGTGGCGGCGACGGCTTCGGGGGTCAGCGCACCGCGTCCGGTTTCCGGCCGGTCGCCGTTGTTGGGCGGCGCGACCTTCGGACAACCCAGCGCTTCGGCCAGGCGGGCGAGGGCTTCGACTATGTCCTGTTCCGGACGCGCAAGGATATGGATTTCGGCGCTGTCAGGGATCGAGGTCTGCGGTTTGTTCGGATAGGCGAAAAAGGTAACCGGCTTGCGCGATCCGGCGAGGATAAGATGCTGCGTCCCGGCCATCGCCTTGACGGCGGCATCGACGACGTACGGCACACGCTCCACGGCCAACAGGCCCTGGCCGCGCGCCATGCGGGCGTTGGACCCCTGGGCGACCACGCGGCACCCGGTGGCGGCCTGGATACGGTGCGCCAGCGCCAGACCGTCCGCGTGCAGCGCGACGCCGCCCAGCAGCAGCACGATGCCGGCACCGCCGCGGCGCAGGGCGTGCGCGGCTGCCTCGATTTGGTTCGGTGACGCGCTGGCGGCCGGCAGACGGGGCAGCGCGTCAGCGACGATGCCGCCTTCGTTCCAGGAGGTATCGGAGGGCAGGATCAGCGTGGCGACCTGGCCCGGCGCCATCATCGATGCCTGCACCGCGGCGGCGGCGTCGGCACCAACCGAACTTGCCTCCATGGAGGTGCGCACCCAGCCGGAGACGCCGCGCGCGAAGCCTTCGGTGTCCGCGGTCAGCGGTGAATCGAGCGGCCGGTGATAGGTCGCATGGTCGCCGACGATGTTGACGATGGGTGTGGCGGCGCGTCTGGCGTTGTGCAGGTTGGCAAGGCCGTTGGCGAGGCCGGGACCGCAGTGCAGCAGGGTCGCGGCGGGCTTGCCGGCCATGCGCGCATAGCCGTCCGCGGCGCCGGTGACGACGCCTTCAAACAGGCCCAGCACGCAGTGCATGCCGGGAACTCGGTCCAGAGCGGCAACGAAGTGCATTTCCGATGTGCCGGGGTTGGAAAAACAGGTCGTCACACCGCTTTTCAGCAGCGAGTGCACAAGGCTTTCGGCGCCATTCATTCTTTTGGTCTCCCCCGGGTCAGGTTCCGCACATCGTGGTTTTTTGTATCCGGTTTGGTGGGTGTTGGCCAGTCGGGGGCAATCGACATCGGGGACGGCCGACATCAGGGACGGTCGTGTTTTGCGTGCCGAACATCGGCTTTGGCTGTCACCGCCCGCGCGCCGCCTCATACTCCGCCGCCACCGCCCGGATCACCGCCTCAACCGAAACGATTTCCGATACCGACGAAACACTGTGCCCGGCACTCCAAATATCCCGCCACTGCCTGGGCTGACCGGCGGTGATATCCTTTGCCACGTCGATG
>JAYUEJ010000644.1:0-11509 GCA_043739265.1 Rhodopila sp.
AGTCTTTCGGCGCCGCTGATGCCCGATCTGCTGGGAGTCGCGCGGGCTGGACTCACCATTCGGGCGTTCCACGCGGGTGCTGCATTCGCCTTGCATCCAGGCCTGGATGTAACGACCGCCGCGCTCAATCATCCGGGCGGGGTCATCGGCTACCGCATCATGTGGGGTGGAAAATCCGTTGTTTATGTAACGGATACCGAACACACGCCGAACACGCCCGACCCGCATGTCGCGCTGTTGGCGAAAGGTGCCGACCTGCTGATCTACGACGCCAGCTTCACCGACGCCGAGTTACCGTCCCGCCAGGGCTGGGGGCATTCGACCTGGCAGGAAGGCGTGCGGGTCGCGGACGCGGCCGGTGTCGGGCGGTTAGTGCTGTTCCACCACAGCAGCGGCCGGCGCGACAGTGACCTCGATATCATCGCCGCCGCCGCCGATCACGCCCGCCCCGGCACCATCGCCGCCAGTGAAGGCCTGGTGCTGACGCTATGACGGCGGGCCGGTAGGCGATCCCGTTTCGCCCTGATAGTGTAGCGAAACGTCAAAACGGAGGAACTACACATGGATCTGGGATTGCAAGGCAAGAAAGCCATCGTCTGCGCCGCCAGCAAGGGGTTAGGCCGAGCCTGCGCGATTTCTTTGGCGCGGGAGGGTGTCGAATTAGTCATAACCGCTCGTACCGCCTCGGCGCTGGAGGAAACCGCTGCCGAAATCCGCCAGATGACCGGCGTGAAAGTCACCGCCGTGGCCGGCGATATTACGTCGGAGGAAGGTCGCGCCGCGGCTTTGGCCGCCTGTCCGAACCCGGATATATTGGTGAACAACAACGGCGGCCCGCCGCGTGGCGATTTCCGTGATTGGGACCGCGACATGTGGATCAAGGCGGTCGATGCCAACATGCTGGCGCCGATCTTCCTGATCAAGAGCGTGATCGACGGCATGATCGGGCGGAAATTCGGACGTATCGTCAATATTACCTCGGGGTCGGTGAAGTCTCCGATTCCGGAGCTGGGCATGAGCAACGGCGCGCGTGCCGGCCTGACCGGATTCGTTGCCGGATTGTCGCGTCAGGTTGCGAAGCACAACGTAGTAATCAACAATATCCTGCCCGGCCCGTTCCTGACCGACCGTCTGCGCGGTGGGTTCCAGGAAGCCGCTCGCAAGACCAACCGGCCTGTGGATGAATTGGTGCAGGAGCGGCTGTCAGCCACTCCGGCCGGACGTGCCGGCGATCCGGCGGAGTTCGGCGATGCGTGCGCCTTCCTGTGTTCAGCAAAGATCGGGTTTATTGTTGGGCAGAACCTGCTGCTGGATGGCGGCGCGTTCAATTCGTCCAGCACCTGAGGTAAGGGTTCGGCGGTGGGTTCGCCACCGCCGCCGGCCAGCGGGGTTTTGAGCGACGGGATTTTAGGGCATCGTTTCGAATTCCGCCGGTTGGCCGGGGGTGGAGCGGGCGGGTGCGAGACGGCCGTGCGCAGGTCGTTCGACACCGTCAGTGCACCGTAGGCATTGGATGGCAGCATGGTTCCAGGTCGGACAAAATAGGGGCGAACCTGGTCCATGATTCTCCGGATCTTACGCATGATAATGTCACGCAGAGGCGCTATGTCCGAACCTGGGTGATGGCAATGTGAAGAAGGCGGCGTATCGAGGTGGGTGGAAGCCTGGCTCTGATGCGTTAGCTATGAGACGCGCCCTGCCGCAGCTTATGGTGCCGTTGATTTTCTATCCTCCCTCCGATTTTACTCGAGGACCCATGACGAACCCATCGACAGGAGACGCGAACCGGGGGGCGATCTTCTCGGTGCGGGGCTACCTCTATCAATTCGCCAAGGTGATTGAGCAGCTGCTCCTCGCGGTAGATGGCGACGCGGCGGTTTGCGTGGAAACCTATGACGACTTCGCAATCGAGACTTCGGACGGTGGCCGTAAGCTCGTCCAGGTCAAACATCGAGCCGACCGATTCTCGCTGCTTGCCGAACCCGGTCTCAAGCTGCTGGAGTCATGGCTTGATCCCGATTTACCGCCAAACGCAACGTTTGCCTTCGTGAGTACGCAGAAACTCGCCACCGGCCATTTCGTGCTGCCTGACAGCGACAACGACCTATCTGACAGTGACATCGACAGCATCCGCGCAAAATTGACTGATAAGGTCGATGGCCTTCGAAAGAAGGAGTTCAAAAAACTGCGCAAGGTACTCTCGGATGCAGTGGAATTCAAAACTTTCTGGGGTCGAATCAAATGGTTCGTTAACCAAGATAAAAATAACGATATCATAATAGATCCGCTGACGATAGCAATGGAAAGTCTCGAAAAAACGGCACGGGAAAAATTTGGCGAGGGGGGCGAGGCACGAGTTCTCCCGTGGCTCGCCGCCGTTGCCCTCTCGGCGGCCGATCTCATTGTGGAAAAGCGTCGGTGGACACGTAAGCTCCTGGAAGAAGTCGACAGCAAGACGTACCAGGCGCTCGTCGACGCAATGTACTACTTGCGCGAGGTCGAGCGCAGCTCCCGGGCAACCGCCCAAGCGGCGAGCGGCCGAGAAATCGACGCGCTGGAGACTGCCACGGCGCTCGGATCTCGCCAGGGCTTCCCGTCGAGCGCGGCGTTTCGCGGTGTCGCCGCTGCGGTCCTGGCAGCCCACCGCTCGTTTCCCCTGCGGCATCCCGGTGAGTGGTGCGTAAGCGACGCGGTGTTCTCCCTCGATGGCTCGCGTGTCATTACCGCGTACTACGACAAGATGGTCCGGGTCTGGGATGCCTACTCTCACCGCTTGCTCTCGGAGTCCTTAAAGCAGAAGGCATTTCTGTACAAATTAGCGCTTTCACCCGACGGAGACATCGTCGCAGCGACATGTGACGATGGAAGCGTGGCGCTCTGGGACCTTAGGATCGGAAGCCTTTCGAAGGTTCTCGGGCCCGTCGTGCCATCCCGTGGAAGACCTCGCAATGTCGCATTCAATGCCACCGGGGACATGCTACTGACAGTCACCGCAGGTGCTGTGTTTCTTTGGAACGTCGCCAAACGTGCCGTTTGCAGGAAGGTCGAGGGCGGCGTCGTGGCCGCCTGCTTGTCGTCAGCAGGAGGGCCCATCACGCTGCATGCGAATGGAATGCTGCGGGTCAGCGATGCCTCGACGCTGTCCGTCCTGGCGGAGTTCACTCAACCGGCGGACAATCCCGCAGGGGTTGTGGCGGCCGCGGACGGCCTGCATCTGCTCTCCTGGTCCCGCCACGAGGCGTGGCTCCGCGATAAGAGCGGTGCCGCCCGCGCCCATCTCGCACTCCCTGGCATGGTCCGCCATGGCGTCTTCTCCCCTGATGGCACGCGCTTCCTCCTAACCGGCCTTGACGGAATGGCGCGCCTCTTCGACACGACCTCCGGAGGGCTCGTCTCGCCGCTGCATGGGCACCTCGGGCCTGTCGAGGGTGGGTCGTTTTCGCCCGACGGGACCCTTGTCGTCACGGCGGGATATGATGGAACCGCGCGCCTCTTCCGCACCAGCGATGGGTTCCCCCGTGGCGTGCTGGAGGGGCACAAAAAGTTCGTGTTCGCCGCGAGGTTCGCGCCCGATGGACACCGCATCCTCACGGCGAGTGACGACGGCGACGCGCGCCTGTGGGCCATCCCCGGTGACGGTCTGCTAAATCTTCGCGGCCACTCGAAAGCAGTCTCCTCTTGCATACCGTCAGCGAGCGGTGCCCGCGTCCTCACCGCGAGCGCTGATGGGTCGGCTCGTCTGTTCAACGCAAAGTCCGGCGCACTCGTCCGACGTATCGATGCTGCCTCAAGGGAGTTCGATGCTTGCTTCATTCACGACGACGCGTGGCTGGCCACTGCGGACTATCGCGGACCCGCGCGGGTCTGGGACGCCGCGAACGGGTTGCTCATCACGGAAATCGAGCCAGAGGCGTCTGCCCTTTTCCCATCCCCGTCCGGTCGTCTGCTCGCCATCGTCTCCGGTCGAAAGCGACTCTCGTTGTGGGAGGTGGGGTCGCTCACCTGTGTCTCTCGAATCGACGGCCTCTGTGACAAACAACCATTCGTGCATATCGAGTGCCTAGCGTTTGCCCCTGATGAGTCCAGCGTCGTCGCCGGGCTCAGCGACGGGTCACTGGTAAACTGGAGCCTACTTGGGCCAAGGCACCACGAGACCTGGGCGGCCAAGCCTGGGAGCAGCAGCTCGATAAGGACGGTGGCGTTCTCGCCGTTCAGCAAATGCTTTGTGTCGGGTGGCGATGACGAAGTCATCCGGATGTGGGTTCCCGGAACCCAGACTCCCTGCGGCATTTTCAGCGGGCACGCTAACATGGTCACGGGAGCCTGCTTCTCCCCGGACGGACGGACACTGCTCACCGCGAGTCGTGACGCAACCGCGAGGCTCTGGGACGTTAAAACGTTCGCCGAGAAGACCCTACTTTCCGGTCATCTAGATCAGATCGATATAGCGACGTTCTCCCCAGATGGCCGTTATGTCCTCACGGCCAGCAAAGACATGAGCGCCCGCCTCTGGGACGCCTCCGACGGCCAGACACTCGCGACGTTCCTGCATCGCGGCGCAGTTGTGGACGCACGTTTCTTTCCTGATGGTGCATACGTCGTGACCGCGAGCTACGTAGGCGGCGTTCAGGTTAATCCTGCGAGCTTTGAGCGCTTCGCCGCCACAGCCAGGAAACTGCTGGCAGACGCCGGTCCTGCTGCGGCGGCCAGCCCGGTGAAATCCCCGGTGTGAGCAGCGCCCAGTGCTGCACGCACTGCCACCCTCCGGCGCGCTCGATAAGCGACCTGATCGTCAGCATCAGGTCATCCCCGCCGGACGGATACCACCCTTGAGATACGTACCGTCCTTTATGTTACCTACTCCGAGGTAAAGTCGGGTAATGCCTTCAAAATGACGATTGTAAGCGGGCTCGGCGCAGCCGAATAGGTCTGCGGCTTGGCCTTAGTGAGATGTTCGAGCAACCATCCCGCTCACTTTGCCGGCTGCACCTCATTCACAAAAGAAACAGTTCTTGAATTCAGAGGAATTCTAACCTATTATGTGATTGAACAAACACCGAACACCAACCCGGGCCCTCAACCAATGTCCCTCCCCACCAACCTCCCCGCCGCCATCCTGGCCACCATCCTCAACCGCCTCGCCCGCCTCTTCCTGACCGGCGCCAACGGCGACCACACCACCGCACACCACGCCGCCAGCCAAATGCTCGCCGCCTACCACCCACAAACCGAGGACGAACTCAGCCTCGCCGCCGAAATCATCAGCTTCGCCTTCCATGCGCTGGACGCTCTCAGCCAGGCCGCCGACCCCGACCTGTCACTGAACCAAAAACTCCGCCTCCGCGGGAGCGCAGTCAGCCTCAGCCGAGAATCCCACAAATCCCACCGCAAACTCGACCAGCTTCAAAAAGCCCGCCGCGCCGGCATCTCAACCGCCCCGCGGCAGGAACCCGTGCTGCCCGAGATCGACCCCGCGCCGCAACCGATCCAAACCACCACGGAAGCATTCCAGGCCGCCGGCAAAATCAAACACCAAACCTGGACGCAGGGATATCAGCAACGCCAACTGGCCAGACGCATCGCCGACAAGCTGCAAAAAACAAACGCCGAGGCGACGAACACCCTGCGGCAAACCGCTCTCACAGGCTAACTTCCCAAACCCAACACCGTGGCTCGGACCACCGCCTCCGCCAGATCGTCCCGACCATCGCGCCGCAGCCCGTCCACCACGCCGGTCTGGTCCGCCGCCGGCCTGTTCTGGCTCATTTTCACCTTCCCCTCCAGGCGGGCGATCGGCAGCGCGATACCGACAATGCCGCGCAGATGCGCTTGCACGAAGTCGGCCGGCGCGTCGGACACGGCCCAGGGTGCCGCACGCGGCGTCTCGTACTGATTGGTCAGCCGCGTAACCACCGCCAGCAGCCGCACCGGATCGTCGAACACCTCCAACACCCCATAGGCATGCACCGCGCCATAGTTCCAGGTCGGCACCACCTTCCCATGCTCAGCCTTCGCCGCGTAGTACGACGGAGTGATGTAGCCCTCGGGGCCGTGGAAGATCACCAGCGTCTGCACCAAGGGGTCCGCCGAACGCGCATGCGGATTGGCCTTGGCAAGGTGCCCGATCAGCGTGCCGTAAGGCGCCGGATCGGGGTCCAGCATCATCGGGGCGTGGCTGGCGATCATCCCGTCGCCGGTCATCGACACCAGCGTGGCCAAGCCCCCACGACGGATCAGGTCATGCAGGATTTCGATGCGGCCTTCGTTGAAATGGGCGGGGATGTACACGTTTGGCTCTTTCACGACATCGTGGAGGCTGGCTCACACCAAATGCTCAAAATCGGACGCAACAAAAGGATCGATGACGCCCCTTTCGATCAGTCCAATGCTACAGCGCCCCGCCGCGCCGCCCAGCCATCGCCCCCAACCGCAACCGCAGCGCGTTCAGCTTGATGAACCCCTGGGCATCGACCTGATCGTACGCCCCCTGGTCGTCCTCGAATGTGACAACCTTCATCGAATACAGGCTGTTCGGGCTTTCCCGCCCGATGCACGAAACATTGCCCTTATACAGCTTCAACCGCACCCGCCCCGATACACTCGCCTGGCTCGTATCGATCAGCGCCTGCAGCATCCGCCGCTCCGGACTGAACCAAAACCCGTTGTAGATCAGTTCCGCATACCGCGGCATCAGGCTGTCCTTCAGGTGACACGCCTCCCGATCCAGCGTGATGCTCTCGATCGCCCGATGCGCCGCCAGCAGGATCGTGCCGCCCGGAGTCTCATACACCCCGCGCGACTTCATGCCGACAAACCGGTTCTCCACCAGATCCAGCCGGCCAATCCCGTTGGCTTTCCCCAGTTCGTTCAACCGAGTCAGCACCGACGCCGGCGACATCGCCACCCCATCGATCGCCACCGGATCGCCGCCGGCGAAATCCATACTGATCACAGTCGCCATATCCGGCGCATCCTCCGGCCGAATCGTCCGCTGATACACCGCCTCATCCGCCTCCACCGCCGGATCTTCCAGGATTTTCCCCTCGGAGGAGGAGTGCAGCAGGTTGGCATCGACACTGAACGGCGCCTCGCCGCGCTTGTCCCTGGCGATCGGAATCTGATGCTTTTCGGCGAATTCCAGCAGCCGGGTGCGGCTGGTCAGCTCCCATTCGCGCCACGGGGCGATGATCTTGATGTCCGGCTTCAGCGCGTAATACGCCAGTTCGAACCGCACCTGATCGTTGCCCTTGCCGGTCGCGCCGTGCGCCACGGCATCGGCCCCGACCTGTTCGGCGATCTCAATCTGGCGTTGGGCGATCAACGGGCGCGCGATAGAGGTGCCCAGAAGATACTGGCCCTCATACAGCGTGTTGGCGCGGAACATCGGGAAGACGAAATCGCGGACAAACGTCTCCCGCAGGTCATCGACGAAGATTTCCTTCACCCCGGCCATTTCGGCCTTCTGGCGCGCCGGCCCAAGCTCTTCGCCCTGGCCCAGATCGGCGGTGAAGGTCACGACCTCACATTGATAGGTGGTTTGCAGCCAGCGCAGGATGACGCTGGTATCCAACCCGCCCGAATAGGCGAGAACGACCTTCTTCACATCCTTGATGGCCATGGCGCGGGGAGTCTCCTGACTTTCTGCGGCGGGAGTAGCGCCCGGGGCGGGCTTTACGCAAGACGTGAAGCAACCCCGTTCGGCGGGTTTGACGGACGCCGGACGCCGGCGCGCACCTCGCCTGGCATAAAATTCCTGGAATTCGGCGGCGTTTTAAGCGGTTGTTAACGCATAGGCGCGACAGTCGCTTGTATGCCCACGCACCCTGCCGCATCGCCTGCCGTTTCGTTCAGCCATTCCGCACCGCATGCTTTCTGGCGCAGTCTGCCGCCTGCTCTGCGCCGGCGGGCGTTCGCCCGGGCCACGGGGTGGCTGGCCCCTAAACCATCACCGTGTGCCGGCCTTACACGCCCCGGGATCGCCATCGCCGGAGAGTTCACCCGCGCCTCCGGTCTGGGGGAATCCGCTCGGCTCATGGCCATGGCGGCGGAGCGGATGGGCCTGCCGGTCTGGACCATCGATCTGCCCCCCCCGATCGACGTTCGGCCGGAAGTCGCGCGCATTCCATCCGCGCCACCGCCGCAGGGGGTGCCGCTGGTGCTGCACGTCAACGCCCCCATGCTGCCGCTGGCGCTGCTGCGCCTGCAAGCCGCGGTCACCCGAAACCGCCCGGTCATCGGCTATTGGGCCTGGGAGATGCCGGCCGTTCCGCCCGAATGGCGCCCCGCCCTGGCGTGCGTCAGCGAGATTTGGGTGCCGTCCCGGTTTACCGCCGCGGCGCTGGAACCGTTGTTGCCCGGCCGGGTCAGGGTCGTGCCGCCGCCGCTTTCGCTGGTGCCGCCGGTCGCCTCGGTCATGGATCGAACGGCGTTTGGATTGCCGGCCGACGCGGTCGTGGTGCTGGTGTCGTTCAACCTGGCATCCTCATTCGCGCGCAAGAACCCGTTCGCCGCGATCGCCGCCTTCCGGGAGGCGTTCGGTGACCGGCCCGATCGCATCCTGGTGCTGAAAGTCAGCCATCCGGATCATGCGCCGGCCGACTTCGCGCGGCTGGCGCAGATGGCGACCGCGCCGAACATCCGGCTGGAGACCAGGGTGCTGGCGCCGGACGATCGCCACGCGCTGACCGCGTGCGCCGACATCGTGCTGTCGCTGCATCGCGGCGAGGGCTTTGGCCTTGTGCTGGCCGAGGCGATGCTGCTGGGCAAAACGGTCATCGCCACCGGCTGGTCCGGCAACACAGATTTCATGGACCGCACAAACGCGGCGCTTGTGGGCTACCGGCTGGTTCCGGCGCGCGACGATCGATCCGTTTACCGCGGGCTTTGGGCAGAGCCGGATGTCGCGGAAGCCGCCGCGGTGCTGCGGATGCTGGCGGACAATCCAAGGCAACGAAAAGTACTCGGCGAACGGGCCCGCGTCAGCACCCTGGCCCGATTGGACGGACACGAACTGGTCGCTTCATTGGGAGGACTCGCATGAAAATCCTGGTTTGGCAGTGGGGCCGGCGGGGTGCTGGCCCGCGCTTTGGTGCCTGCCTGGCGGCGGCGCTGCGGGACCGGCCGGGCATCGAGGTCACGCTGTCGCTTTGCCGGGACGCCGAGATCATGGGTGGGCCGAAAGCGCCTTGTTGCGAGATGCCGGTTCGAACCCACGGCGGCATGGCGTCTTTTCTTTTGCGCGTGGCGACCGCGCCGGTGGCGTTGCTGTTGCTGATGGCCAGGCTGCGACGGTTCAGGCCGGATTTGGCGATCTGCGCCATGCCGGGGCCACTGGACCTATTGATGGCCGTCGCGCTGTGGCCGTTCGGCACAAGGCTGGTGGTGGTAGTGCATGACGCGGACGCGCATCCCGGCGACGGCTTTCCGTTTCAGATGGTGCTGCAACGGGTGTTGTGCCGCTTTGCCGGCGGGCTGGCCGTGCTGTGCTTGCATGTCGGGACACGGTTGCGGCAACAGGGTCTGGCGGGGACAACGGGCGAGAAACTGATCCAGTTCGAGCATCCGCCGTTTGCCTTCGACATGCCGGTGACGGAGCGGATCCCGGGCCCGCGCCGGCTGCTCTGTTTCGGCCGGCTGCTGCCTTACAAAGGGCTCGACCTACTTGCCGGTGCTTTGGCGTCGCTGCCGCCGGAGGTCGAGATCATCGTGCGCATTGTCGGCAGCGGTCCTGAATCGCCGGCGTTGGACGCATTGCGGGCCTGTCGCGGCGTGACGGTGGAAAACCGCTGGGTGCCGGAGACCGAAATCGGGTCGCTGCTGGCCTGGTCCGACGCGCTTATTCTGCCTTATCGCGAAGCCAGCCAGAGCGGTGTCGCGGCGGCGGCGCTGGCGGCCGGGAGACCGGTGATCGCCACCAGGGTCGGCGGGTTGCGGGAACAATTGTCCGGCGCGCCTCAGGCGGTGCTGTGTGAGCCGGATGCCGCGAGTTTGACCCGAGCGATCCGGCTTTGGCTGGAGGCGCCGCGGCAAGTGATGCCGCGTTCGGATGCCGACGCAATGTGGCGCCAGGCAGTGTCCGACCTGCTGCTGGCGATCGGGGTGGCGCTGCCGGCGATGCCTCGGCCGATCCGAGACGCGGCACCGGAGTGGCCGACCTGGGTGTACCGGCGTGACGGGATTAGCCGCCATTGAGGTCTGTTTTATTTTATTGCGGAGAAGGCGCCAATGGCGTATATAAACGGGACTGAAGGATTGATGACGGTCGCGGAGACCGCCCCGTTCATCCGTCAGGCGGCCAAACTATGGACGGATGACGATCGCCACGCCTTCGTTGATTTCATCGCTGCCAATCCCGACGCAGGCGATGTCATCCCGGATACCGGCGGCCTGCGCAAGGTGCGTTGGGGCCGGGCGGGGACGGGTAAGCGTGGTGGGGTGCGGGTGATCTACTTTTACCACGACGACTCTATGCCTCTGTATTTGTTGCTGATTTACGCAAAAACCGAACGGGAAAACTGGAGCGGGGATGAGAAGCGGCGCGCCCGGGCGCTGACGGACGATATCAAACGGACTTACCGGAGACATTAGGATCATGACCAAATTTGGCGACGCGCTGATTGAAAGCCTGGGCGACGCGCTTGCGCATGCGCGGGGCGAGGCGTCTGGGGTGCGGGTTCACACCATTGAAGTGCCGGACGTGCGGGCGATTCGGCGGACGCTCCATATGTCGCAGCAGGTTTTCGCGGACACTTATCGTATTCCGCTGCCTACGCTGAAGAACTGGGAACAGGGGCGGCGCCACCCGGATGGGCCGGCGGCGGCGTATTTGCTGGCGATCTCCCGGTTGCCGGCCGAGGTCGGCGCGGCATTGGCGCAGGACCCCTGAGGGCGACGGAAGCTCGGTACGGGGCGTTGTCTGATTGGAGTTTGACCGGTCGCACGGGTCGCGGCGTTTGGCTTGTGTCGAAAAACCCAGTCGGCCCGGGCGCTTCGCGGTGGTCCACTATCCAGTCAATTGGTGGCTCGATCCATGCTTTGCGTTGCCTTGATCCGATCGGACGGTCTGCCTTGCGTCCGCGCGGTTCCCCGCGGGACTTTGATTCGGCATTGCCAGCGCGCGGCCGCGACAACATGATCCGGATTGCCACCACGGGATCGACTGACCTTCCATGCCCATTCGCGCTGTCTGCTTCGACGTCGGAGAAACGCTGATCGACGAAACCCGCCATTGGATCGAGTGGGCGGCTTTCCTCGGAGTCCCCGCCATGACGCTGTTCACCGCGATTGGCGTGACGATGGAACGCGGGCAGTCGCTGCGCCGGGTGTTCGAGATATTCAAGCCCGGCATGGACCCCGCCACGGCCCGCACGCTGCGCGCCGCCGAGGGTTGGATCTATGATTTCACCATTCAGGATCTTTACCCTGACGCGATCCCGTGTCTGACCGCCTTGCGGCAGCGTGGCTACAAAGTGCTGATCGCCGGCAACCAGCCGGTCGAGGCCGAGGCCGC